>NZ_JADPKQ010000077.1:0-32227 GCF_023074015.1 Bradyrhizobium sp. 142 | reverse complement strand
CATCAAATGGATGTTCACAACAGACAAGGCCCGCGCCAAAATGGCAGGCTCCTATCCCGCCACTCCCAAAGAGTCATAATCACTGTGACGAGATACTAGGAGCATGCATTTGATTGTTTGAGTACGGCAGGGTATGGCGATAGCATCGACTTGTGACGCCGCGGGAATAGCGTTCGAACCCAGATCCGGCGGCGACGGCGTGCCGCCGGTCGAGCCGGTGATCGGCATAAGAGCAACCCCATCGAAGCGTGTATTGCTCAGGGTTTGTATGCCACCGGCGAACTCAGCCCATTGCGTCCGTCCAAATAAGTTCGACTGGCATGAGATTAGCTTCGCTGCACCAGTCGTCTAGCCGCCGGGTTTCGACCCAGATCTGGCGATCGAACCTAATCCAATCACACTCGGCGGGATGTTTCTTCGAGTGCCGTACTGAACCCGAGACGCCAGTCGTTCGAATCTCCGTCTCGGCCCGCAGCTGCCCGAAGTAAAAGGCCCTCGGCAACGAACAAGCCGTTCTTGTTCGATGAAATGGCGATGCGATTGCTCATCGCGAGCCTGTTGTGCTCAGAGATTCAGTCGCTCGCGCAGCGAGCTCGGCCGGGTTGCCTTCTAGGACAAGAACAAAGCATCCGGCCTGCTGTAGCTGGTGTGCATCGTGAAGCAGACGTAGGGCATCGTCCGCGTTCCGACTTGTACCTTGAAGCCACCCATCGCGTTGACGCTTTGTGGCGTGAGACCAAGATGTACCCATCACGGGAATTTCGCAATTCACCAAGGCTCGGATCATCTCGACACGCTTACCCCTCCCTCAAGTTTGACGGCGTCTGCGCCACGCTGCAGGACGCCTCCAGCGTTGCGTATCGTGTCGTCGGGACTGAGATGAAAGCTGAGAAACGGCATGTCAGCTACAAGCAGGGCGCGAGGCCTTGTTCGCGCGACCACGTCCAGGTGGTGATTCATCATCGCCATGCTGACCGGTAAAGTGGTCATCAAACCCAAGGCATACGTTGCCCCGACACGACAGGATCGGCGATACGTGCCGTTACCGCATCATAAGCCGTGGTCATGACGATGGCGCGCCTTTCCTCCTTGCGTCGTTGCAGAACTGGAATCGTGACGCGTTCAACCGACAGCTGCAAAGTGTGGCTCATGTCGATCTGATCCGGCCCCGCATGTCTCTGGAAATGGCCTTTCCCTTGGAAGAGCGAAAGGTATCTGTCAATAGGGAGCCCGAAAAAGCGCGTCACTGAGAAGTCGGAAGCACAAAGTTTCCAATGATTGGGCGGTCAGCAAATAAGATCTTTCAAGATGTCCTCTGCGCGGTGTTCCTGGGACTGACCATCCGAACTTTCTGAGCGTCAAAAACGGCGGCCTGGAGACGACGCACGCGAGCGGCGACAGTGGATGTGCTTATGAGGCTGCGATCTACGTGTCAAAGCCGCTGTCGGCCCCTTAAGGCGGCATGTCCATTACATCTCGCTGCTGACAAGGATGGGCTTATGGCGCTTAAAGCCGCGGCTTCGGCGGACTGCAGGCTCCGCAAACGACCGCGACCCAGGCGAGGGAAATAGGAAAGATGCACCAGCGCTAACACGGCTGCCGCAAACTCCGGAATGCGGATGACGTGTCCAGCATCTTCGCGTCCGTAGAGGCTTGATAAGACCTGCCGTCCAGGCAATCTCATCTAATCGAAATAACGGCGGAACTTCCGCAACAGGCCGTCACCAATGGACGCATGATTTTGTAACAACTTCGCGCAGGCATCCACACAGATGAACACGCAACCAATCGCGATAACGCGATCGGACTGAAACCGAACGCGCGATGACACTGTGGACCGGCCCGGCGAAGCCCGCGATCTCGCCCGGCCGGCAGCACCCACATTGCAGATGCGAGGTCACAATCGTCCATTTCGTAGGTCTATGGCAAGGCTCTCTCAAGTCGTTCGGGAAGCCGACGACAGCTCAGGATCCTTGATCTTGCGCTGCCGCGCGCGTCTTCAGGTCAGCGTATCGGCAGCGTCACAGATGCCTGCATATATTTCGTCCAGGTCACCTGCTGTTACACAATATGGCGGCATCACATAAATCGTATTACCGAGTGGACGCAGCAAGAGATTACGGTCTTTAAAGAAGGCGTGAAGCCTCGGGCCGATGCCTGCGAGATAGCCGGTATCTCTCGTCTTCAGATCGAGTGCTGTGATGGTGCCGCTACGGCGAACGTTTGCAAAGCGCGGATCGGCGCGGAATGCTTCAATTGCGTGCTCCTGCATGGTTGCGACCGCAGCGATGCGCCGGTGACATTCCTGGTCTTTCCACAGATCCAGGTTAGCCTTGGCGGCGGCACAGGCCACCGGATTTGCCGTGTACGAACTCGAGTGAAAGAATGTGCGCGTACGGTCTTTTGAATAATGGGCATCGAAAATCTCTGCGCGGCAGAGTGTCACCGCGAGCGGCAGCGCCCCTCCCGTGAGACCCTTCGAATAGCACGCTATATCTGGCACAACATTGGCCTGCTCACAGGCGAAGATTGTTCCGGTGCGGCCCCAGCCCGTCATGACCTCATCGGCAATGAACAGGACGTCCGACGCCTCGCAGATCCGCTTCATCTCTCTTAGCACCCAAGCTGGGTACATCAGCATTCCGCCTGCCCCTAACACCAGAGGCTCGACAATAAAGGCTGCAGGATTTTCGTTCCGACATGCTGACTCAAGCGCATCAAGCGTCGCCCGCTCACGACCGCTCGCAGGGAACGGGATTGAGGTCACGTCGAACAGGAGAGGTCCGTACGCCACGTTGAAGACACCGCGGGCACCAACTGACATCGCACCGAACGTGTCCCCGTGATAGGAGTGCTGCATGACAACGATGCGTGTTCGCTGTTCGCCTATATTGTGCCAATAACCGAGCGCCATCTTCAAGGCGACTTCCACGCTGGCTGAGCCACTGTCCGAGTAGAACACGTGGTCCAAGCCTCGGGGTGTGAGTTTCAAAAGGAGCCGAGCGACCTCCTCGGCCGGATCATGCGTGTAGCCGGCGAAAATGATTTGGTTCAGCTTGCCGGCCTGTTCCTGAATCGCGCTCACGATCTGCGGATGGCAATGGCCGTGAGTGACGACCCACCAGGATGAGATTGCATCTATGATTCGATGATCATCCGCAGTGTAGAGATAAGCACCGTCGCCACGCACAACCTTGGTCATCTCGTTGTGAAGAGCATGCTGCGTGAATGGATGCCAAATTGGCCACCTCTTGTTTGGCTTCATGGCTTGAAATCGCCGGGAACAAACGAGCCTTTGAAGACATCCCGTAGGCTGCCTGCCGTCAAAGGAGAAATCCAGGGCAGCCGTCCTAACCAACGCACCCGCGCGATGTCACAAATTGCGCTCTCAGTTTCAGAATTTCTTTCCCCGATGAATGCGATCCCAAGAATGTCGATCTGGCGCTTTCGCAAGGCCTCTATCGAGAGCAGGGAGTGATTGATGGTCCCGAGTAGCGTGCCCGCGCAAAGCACGACGGGAAGTCGCCACCGCTGGAAGATATCGATGTAGAGTGCGCTAGAATTCAGCGGCACCATCAGCCCGCCAGCGCCTTCGATGACGAGCGGTCGCTCCCCCGTATGCGGCAGGACGAGCGAATCGGGGTCGATGCGAATTCCGTCTATTTCGGCGGCATGATGCGGGGAAGCGCGCGTTTTAAGGCGGTAACGCTCCGGAACGATCCGATCGACCGGAAGACCGCTCAGTCGTGCGACCTGCTGGCTATCGGTCTCTCCTTCAACACCGGCCTGAATTGGTTTCCAGTAATTCGCGCCGAGAAGATGGGCAAGGCCTGCCGAAAAGACAGTTTTGCCGATCCCTGTATCTGTGCCGGTCACCACGATCCGCTGACTCATCGAGATCCGCCCCTCGTCTCCTCAGCGAGGGCATCGAGCATCGCACGCACCTCATCCTCTCCAACGTTGAGCGTCACTGAAATTCGTAAACGGGCCGTGCCGGCCGGCACCGTTGGCGGTCTGATTCCTCGGATGTCAAATCCGCGAGCCTGTAGCGCGGACGCTAGCCTCATGGCGCGGGCATTCTCGCCAACGATATAGGGCAGGATCTGCGAGTTCGAAGGACTTCTCTCGCCTCGCGCAACCATCTCCCGATGCGTGAACGCGACAAGCTTCGCCAGCCGCTGTTGGCGCTCCGGCTCCTCCTGCAGGATCAACAGAGCCTCCCGTACGGCTACCGCCATTAACGGCGAAGGGGCGGTCGCGAAGATAAACGGGCGACAGCGATTGATTATGAAGTCGCGCAGCACGCCAGAGGCGGTGACAAGCGCGCCGGCAGCTCCCAGCGCCTTGCCGCAGGTATGAATAACCAGGAGATTTTCGCGTGCTTCATAGGCCGCTGTGAGCCCTCGCCCCTGCTCGCCGTAAACGCCGGTGGCATGAGCTTCGTCCACAACCAAGAACGCATCGTGCCGGTCCGCGATCGCGAGCAGGTCTTCAAGCGGTGCGAAATCGCCATCCATGCTGTAGAGGCTCTCGACTACGATCCAGACCCGCCCCGCTCCGCCCGCGGCACGCCAGTCGCAAATTGCGCTTTCGATAACCTGCGGGTCGTTATGGGCGCTGATTCGAAACGCGGCTCGGCCAGCTCGTGCTCCTTCGTGAATGCTGGCGTGAACCAGGGAATCAAGGACGAGCAGGTCGTCCCGTTGCGGCAACGTTGTCAGCACCGCAAAATTTGCGACATAACCACCGCCGAAGAAGAGCGCGGTCTGCGCGCCGAAGAACCGCGCCGCTGCTGCTTCGAGGCGTTCGTGCTCCTCGCAGTTGCCGCGCAGAAGCCGTGATCCGCCGGCTCCGATCGGAGTACCGGCTTCGAGCGCGGTGACGATGGCTTTTTTCATGCGCGGCGCGCTCGCCAGGGCCAGATAATCGTTTGATGAAAAGTCAATCCCGGTGCGCGGCCTGAGACTCCGCAGGCGGTCGTCGTCTTTAAGCGCATCTAAGTCTGCCGCATAGCTGGCGACTTTACCCGCAACGATGGAATTCATTCTTCACTCGCTGAGCAAGGATGGACGCCGCAAAACTCCCAACTGGCCGCCAACGACAGAGTCTTACGGCGGTTAGCTTGTTGGATTCAAACCGGCACGATGCGATTTTGTCGATCAACCAGCACAATGCGCGGCCTGAAGATTCTTGCATCCGCCTCGTCAAGTGAGGCGTATGCAACGATACTTATCTTATCTCCGGGCATCGCCAGTCGCGCCGCCGCACCGTTCACGTCTACCGTGCCGGACCCTTGTGGCGCTTCTGTCACAAACGTTGCAAAGCGTGCCCCCGTCTCGAGGTTGTAGAGTTCGACGCGTTCGTTAATCAGGATACCGGCCGCGTCCAGCAGTGCGCGATCAATCGAGATCGAGCCTTCAAAGTGCAGGTCGGATTCAGTTACCGAGGCGCAATGAATCTTTCCCTTCATTAAGACAATCTGCATTTCTTACCTACGCTGATGGCTTGCGCGCAGCACGCCGTTGTTCTGATGGCTTAAGCGAGTCCAGACGTAATGCCGAGCCGGGCTAACAAACTTGCATCACGGTCAAGTTGCGGGTTTTTAGTAGTCAGCAACATATCGCCGACAAAGATGGAATTCGCACCCGCCAAGAAGCATAGGGCTTGGAGTTCATCAGTCATGTACTGGCGCCCGGCGGCCAACCGTACGACGCTCTTGGGCATCATGATCCGCGCAGTCGCCACCAGGCGCACCAGTGCAATCGGATCGGGACGCTCCGCCGTGACCTTCACCGGCACGCCATTCACCTCGTTCCACAGGTTGATCGGTACACTTTCCGGATGGTTGGGAAGATTGGCGAGCAGTACCAGCATGCCGAGACGGTCATCGACGTGCTCACCCATGCCAAGAATGCCGCCGCAGCAGACTTTGACCCCCACCTCGCGCACGCGCGTAAGAGTGTCGATCCGATCTTGCAAGGTCCGGGTAGTGATGATGCTGCGGTAGAACTCTGGCGAAGTGTCCACGTTATGATTGTAGAAGTCGAGGCCGGCGTCGGCGAGCTGTGCGGCTTGCTTTGGCGTGAGCATGCCGAGCGTTACGCACGTCTCCATGCCAACACGTTTAACGGCAGCAATCATGTCGCAGACCTGATCGAGGTCGCGGTCCTTCGGACTGCGCCACGCCGCGGCCATGCAGAAGCGACTCGCCCCGGCCGCCTTGGCGCGCTGCGCGGCGGCGACCACATCAGCGCGATCCATCAAGCGGGTCGGCTTCAGGCCAGTGTCGTAATGCACGCTCTGTGCGCAGTAGGCGCAATCTTCAGGACAGCCGCCGGTCTTGATGCTGAGCAGGCTTGCGGTTTCGACGTGGTTTGGGTCAAAATTGCCGCGATGAACGGTCTGGGCCTGAAATAGGAGCTCGGCAAATGGCTGCGCGTAAACCCCTTCCGCCTCGGCACGTTCCCAGTCGCGGCGGACCGGCGCGCCGTTGCGGCCGCTATTGCCTTCGACTTCCACAGCACCCCCAAGATTTTCGCTCGATCATACAGACGACACCGTCGTCGCGTAGCTCCGCAAAGCAACACTCTTGCCCGGTATTGACGAGAAATATCGCCGAGTTGCGCGGGCATGGCGCTCATATCAGGCTAATCGCCGGCCCCTCATGCAGGATTTCCTCGCAGGGCCGAGGCAAGCGCAACAACGCCCCTCGACGCGCCTCAGTCAGGTAACTAGCCGATGCGTACGGTAGTTGCGCCCCGTAGGAGCCTCTCCTGATACAAATTATTTGGCCGCGCGCCGTGTATAACGGATCGACGAATCTGCTCACCTGGCCGATTCCTCGATGGTGTGGTTATGCGCGTCACATTCCACACAATAAATGTGGCCCGGACGAGCCGACTCTGCGAGCATTGCCTCCCTCCGCCTCCAGAAGCGCAGCGGGTTGGGCTCTGGGGCGCAGAGTAGCGGCCCGCGCGCCCTTGGCGGGTCTGTAGCCACCTAGGCTTGCTCGCCGCTGCGCTCGTCGCCCCTGGCTGTGGTGAGCAACTCCGCTGGACTCTCGATCACGTCGTCGCCGCCCGACTTGGCATCGACTGGGCGAGATCCGCTAAGAGGTCGCACTCATCTGCGCAAACAGAATTGCCGCTTCAGACGGCCCGAGCCCGACGATGCCCACGAAGGCTGCCGGAGGCATCGGAATGACCTGACGGGTCGGCCTCCAGAGATGCAGGCAGTAGCGACTATTGTTCACATACTGCGAATGAGGAGGATGCAGCTGCATCACGCATTCCTCTTCATCCCAAAACATATCTTTGGCGAAGCACATCTCCTCCCAGTTTGGAGATCGCCGTGGCGTCGACACAGAGACATGCTCCCATCCCGGACGGACGAAGCCGACGATCTTGAGTTGGCAGCCACAAGGCCCCTGCACGAAGAAGAGGCCGGAAGGACCAGACCCCGGTGCAGTGGCGAATCGGCCCTCGCGGACGCGCCCCGCTTCGAGTCTTTCTACACTGTGCTTCCTCATGCGTCCTCCTTCTTTTGGCCGATAGAGTTGCATCCGGCACCACTCGTGTTGTCCGACTCGTACATCGAACGGCTGGCACCCCGGCATGGGCAGCCCCAGCTACCGCTGATCATCTGCACCGAACCTACTTGGATGAAGAACATCGGTTCTATCCGCATCGTTCACCGGGGAGTTCTCTTGGGTTTGTCTTTCGACATCTGATCGTCTCTTCAATTTTCTCGTCATTCGCGCGGTCGTTGCGAACTCGGCTTCATGCAGACAATCTGCGCAGACATCTATGATGGCTTGTCTTGGCAAGCCGTGCCAGCAGGAGCTTCTGCTCGCCTCGTCGCCTGAACAAGTCCGCAACGTATGGCGTTGAGCTAGCCGTGCTTGGTGCAAGATGCCAGAATTCGACTGAAACGCCTCACAGCCAAAATGGCGGCGGAAGCCAATTCGCGTGGCATGATTCGGCGAACCGGCTACTTTGTCACCCAAACAAACGTCGCTGGCTTCAGCACATGATGCAAAGCGACGCCAATGCCTCGCCAGTTCATCGAGCGAGAGGCTTTGAATTCGACGATTTGACGGTGGGCTTTCATCTCATTCCTTCTCATGTCTAGCGGTTAGCCGGCTTGCCGCCTGAGACACCGTCAATGCGTCATCTATGTGGCCGGCCACCGTGGCTCAGAATGGATTCATGGTCAGAGGCTCGCACGCGCGGACCGCACTCGTTCAGCAGCCTCGCTCATTGGCCTTACCGCATGACGCAGTTTCGCAGTTCAGCCCTAGCGGGCTGTGAGCTCCAACGGAGAGACACCCGCGCCGGGGTCACAAGGCGTTGACGATCGGTGCAACCGTCCGCTCCGGTGGCGATCAGAACTGCCCGTCAACCTCATTTCTTTGCCGCCCCTCCGCGAGGCGAGCCAGTTTATCATATTCCTCAGCGACCTTGAGGAGCCTGCATCTGGATGTGTCGTCCTCGAGCGACTCCGCTTTTCTTCGCGTCGCTTCAGCACGGCCTCGCCAATGTTTGGCGTCTGAGAACAGCTTTTTTTGCGTCATGCGGAAGACGATGCAATTTTTAGATCAAGAAAATGCGACACATGCCCTACGTAAGATCCCGTAGGTTGGCTTTCGCAAAAGCACCTCATTTGCCGTTATCTGCCGACCGCTCTGTTGATGTCTGAGATGCGACAAGCCGCTCGCAGCAAGCGCGGCGAGGGGCGCGAAATGCGCGACTCTCGACATTAGGGCTTGAATCGTACGTAGCGTCAGATTGTAGGGTCTTCTTACAGCTGGCGAGCGTGCTTGGCCGTACAACAGCTTCCGGGCGACACAATATCGAGTGTGTCATTTGGCGCCCAGATTGCAGAACGCCCGCGTTGTCCCGGACGCCGCAGTGAGGCCGCCTCGGCGAATCATTGCAACGTGTCGCGATGAAGCCAGGCTGCAGGAGAACCGGATTCTAAGATCGCAGCAGCAGCGTCGCGTGGCGATTGCCCGATTTGACAGATTGCTCACGCAGAGGTCGCCGTCCGGAGATCGGGGCCTCGCAGTTCAGAGTGGAATGGAAGTTGGAGGCCATACTCATCTTACGTAGCCGTGATGCGGCCGCGGCGAACCGGCAATAGCGTGCTCACGCCGAAACAGGTTGCTGTAGGCATACACGGTTGCCAGCATTCTCGCCAGAGATGCGTCGACTGGTCGCTCATGCCGGAGCCCCCTTCGGGGGCCTGGATTGCCTCCGCCGCCGCCTCCATCATGTTTTTCGTACCCAAAGACGGGCAACACGGCCTGCGGAGTAGCAATAACTTCTGCAGCTTTGGCTTCCAAGCAGTCGTTCAACTGATGGCCATGGAGCGCGCGAGGTCAGACCACAAGGAAATCTCGATCTATGCTCTGTCCGAAATGTCACACAGATAACTGGTGCGAGATCGCAATGCACGATCCCTGGAGCGGCCGACCAGTGATCAACTGCAATACTTGCGGTGAGTATGCCGAGTACGATTGCCTCCAGCGCAAAACAGCGCACGCGATCATCGCAGCTACCTTGGCCTGTAGCGTGAGCATAGAGGACCAGCGCGATCCGCGGGCGGTTGCTGACAGGATTTTGGATGTGCTGGAGAATGCCGGCCTAACAATCGCTCGCGCCTCAAGATGAATGGGAGGAACGCCGATCGGCGCCGCTACGAGGCCCCGCCCGCCCATCAGAGAGCATGGCCAACTGCGCCGCTCGTTGCAACAGCCATTTGATTGCCTGCAAAACCGCCGTCTTCCCCCCGGCCGACCTGGAGTTGAAGTGGCCATAGCAACTCTTTGATACCAACAACGATTGTAGCAAACGCGCCAATCTGGACCCGAGCCGCGACGCTCTCAACGGGACCAGGGCTGAGTACCGCTTAGGCGCGGGCTTCCAACGTGACGCCCGGCAGATCTTCCCACAAGTATCGAACCCGCGATGATCAACCCGGCGTGGCCTGCACCTGACGGCGCCTTTCGAGGTCCATAGTTCAAAGTTATCTAGAACGGCGAAGTCACTGTTGGGTGCCTTGACGGGAGTTTGGCTCATTGACCAGATTAACGCGCTGCCGATTGATCTCGATTCCTAGTCTGCTCAGCCGCCGCGGCACCGACAACTCCCGGGAAGCAGCCCCATTATGATGGTGACAGCGGGAGAGCTCGGCTGGATAGACAAAGCCAATTCGCACAGACTCGAGAGAGCATTCTAGCCATGGACGATTGATTCCGGCGCCGAGGCAGCTCCTATCCATACATTTCAAGATTGATTCGCTTGGTCACTCGTGGCCAGCGACGAGCAGCCTCACAGCTGGGCGTAGCTATGCGCGCACACTCGAGCGGACCCGAGCTGGGCGTTCCGCAGACGACGAATACCGAAAGCCAACTGCCTTGGTGAAGCGCCTCCCGCCCTGCTCGTCTTGCGGCTGGCTCCTGGCGAACGAATACGAGTTCGACATATTCACGGGATAAGCCCGCAGGGGATTGAATCGTACGTAGCGTCAGATTGTAGAGTGCACAGCTAGGGAGCACCAATGTTCGGTCGCTTCAGAATTCCTAGCGGAGCAGGCCGATCGCTTGCGATGAGAGATTTTCTGCCAAAGCGGCTGAGGATCGCGCTCAGTCCGAAGAACGCTGTTTCTGTCCTGTCCACGCAGATCGCCGGCCCGTATGAAGACAAGATCGCCCACATGTAAGAAGGACCAATCCAGCCTTGGAGGCTTCGAAATACGTTTGCGGGCACTGAGTGCCCAACCAGCCGCCGCGAGATTGGTTCGCTATCCCGGAGCGAACATGTGAGAGGACCCGATGGATCCAACAGGGTCTTGCTCGTCGATCACTGTGAGGGCCAATGCCGGGCCATTGTTGGCTTCAAGAATGGCGATCCTGGAACCGCATATATGTGCGGCGAACCCGTTGTGATGGGACCTCGCCAAAAGCTGTCATCATGGTGCGCTTATCACCATTCCCGAATGCACGTCATGCCATGGTCGGACGGACGCAGCGTCGTTGAAGGAAAGCAGACTAGATGACCAACAGTAATCCGAGACGAGCGCGCGCAATTGCTAGGCATGGGCAGCGGTCATCGCGGGGGCAAGAGAGCTGCCGATAGATCCGCGAGCTGGATCTGCTCGACGTGCAGGCCTGACGATTGCCCCAGGGCCGAACGCCGATCCAGGCAATGAGGCCCATCAAGACCCGACGAACGAGTATTGAGAAGCTCATGTGAGCGCCTTGGAACAGAAATGATGCGGAAGTTTATACCCGCGAGGGACTGAAGATTGATCTCGGCACCTTGATTGAGGGCAACACCGCGTTCGAACCCGATAAGCCGGCGATCCATTTCGAGGGCGGTAAAGCTTACGCTGCTTTCCGCGCATTCGAGCGGGGGGCACGTGGTTTAAAGGCCCGGGTCGACCTCCACGAGCAGCTCATCCGACTTCTTTCTGCCGAGGGGCTGCAAATCAAATGTGATAATTGAGGTAGAACGCAGTTGATCCGTCAGCTCAGGCTGGTGTCTGCAGAAAGCTTGCTCAAGAAGGACTTTGCCGCGGGCATCGATAAGAGAAGGGGCGCTCGGGACTAGCAAACCGCCAGTTTTAACGGCAGCAGCACGTGCTCAAGGCGGCTTATTCACGCACATGCGGGCTTTGCCTGGTCATACTACGGCCGGTCCAAAGACATGCTTGCGAGCGCGGAAAACACCCCCGGCGGAATGGTCGCCGAACCGAGGACTGACCTTCTGAGCCATATCGTCCGCGCGCTAGACGCACCATTGTTGTTGATTCCGTGGCCACTCGCGAGCAATGAACCGCCAGATGCTTTTCGCTACTGAATTCGTCCTTCGGGGGCGCAGGGCACACTGATCGTCGAAATAAACCCCTTGAGGCCCCATATAGCACTGGCCTCATTCATGCAGCGTTTTTCTGTGAACTCAAACAGCACAGAGTCAATATGCGCGCATTCACTTGCCAGATCACCAACTTGATTGTCCAGAAATGGATCGATGATGATAAGTACTGCGCGACAGAGAACGAATTTCAATGCTTTGTTTGCCCGGCTTGCTCGCGGTTGCACTGGATGAACAGCAAGACTGGAAAACTCTTAGGCAAGGACACGAAATGAGGGAAACTCGCTGGCTCAACGCGCGAGTTGACCACGAAGGGACTGTGGAACGCTTCTCGGCCAAACGGGTCTGCTTACCTCCCATCCGCGCCGCAATTTCATTAGTCGCACCCACGCAATAGAGAAACGCCTGACGAAGCCGAACGAAATCTTCCGGACTACAAACTTTCGTATAGTCCTTCAAAACCTTTCGATGTGGAAGGTTACCTCCGTACAGTTGAGCGATTGACGCAATGCCTATACAGAGTCCAGAACTCGGCAGTTCGAGAGCGTGACGCTTCCGCATTCGAAGAGGCCAGACGCGATTGACGTCGTCGATCGGGGACCGACATTAGCCTGCGCAGAGCAACGATTTGTCAAACCAAGAGAGAAAACGGCGGGTCGCTCTAATCACCGGCGTGACCGGGCAGGACGGCGCCTATCTCGCCGAACATCTGCTGTCGCTCGGCTATGTCGTGCACGGCATCAAGCGGCGCTCGTCCTCGTTCAACACTGCGCGGGTCGACCATCTCTACCAGGACCCACATCTCGGGGACGTGCCGTTCCTGATGCACTACGGCGACATGACGGATTCGACCAATCTGATCCGCCTGGTGCAGCAGATCCGGCCGACCGAGATCTACAATCTCGCCGCCCAGAGCCATGTCGCCGTCAGTTTCGAGAGCCCCGAATACACCGCCAATGCCGATGGGATCGGCGTACTGCGGCTGCTCGAGGCGATCCGCATCCTCGGCATGGAGAAGGAGGCCCGGTTCTACCAGGCCTCGACCTCCGAGCTCTACGGCCTCGTTCAGGAGATCCCGCAGAAGGAGACCACGCCGTTCTATCCGCGCTCGCCTTATGGCGTGGCGAAGCTCTACGGCTACTGGATCACGGTGAACTACCGCGAAGCCTACGGCATGTTCGCCAGTAACGGCATCCTGTTCAACCATGAGAGCCCGATCCGCGGCGAGACCTTCGTCACCCGCAAGATCACGCGCGGCGTCGCCCGTATCGAGCTCGGGCTCGAACAGACGCTCTATCTCGGCAATCTCTCGGCCAAGCGCGACTGGGGCCATGCCAGGGATTATGTCGAGGGCATGCACATGATCCTCCAGGCCGACAAGCCCGACGACTTCGTGCTGGCGACCGGTGAGACGCGCTCGGTGCGCGAGATGGTCGAGCTGTCCTTTGCGCAGGTTGGCCGCCGCATCGAATGGCGCGGCGCCGGCGTCGACGAGACCGGCATCGATGCCAAGAGCGGCAAGACGGTGGTGAAGATCGACCCGACCTATTTCCGTCCGACTGAAGTCGATCTCCTCGTCGGCGACGCCAGCAAGGCGCATCAGGTGCTCGGCTGGAAGCCGAAGCGCACCTTTGCCCAGCTCGTCGAGGAGATGATGGCAAGCGATCTGGCGGAAGCAAAACGGGAGGCGGTCCATGGCAAACGCACCGTTTGAGCTGAAGGGCAAAAGCGTCTACGTCGCAGGTCATCGCGGCATGGTCGGCAGCGCGATTGTGCGCCGGCTCGCGCGGGAGGACGTGCAGCTCGTCACGGTGGACCGGCGCGAGGTCGATCTCTGCAACCAGGCAGCGGTGTTCGACTGGTTCGCGAAAGCGCGGCCGCAGGTGATCTTCCTTGCTGCCGCAAAAGTCGGCGGCATCGTCGCCAACGACACGCTGCGCGCCGAGTTCATCTACGACAACATCGCGATTGCCGCGAACGTGATCCAGGCCGCGCATCAAAACGGCGCCGAAAAGCTGATGTTTTTGGGCTCGTCCTGCATCTATCCGAAGCTGGCCCCACAGCCGCTGCGCGAGGATTCGGTGCTATCAGGCCCGCTCGAGCCGACCAACGAGCCCTATGCGATCGCTAAGATCGCCGGCATCAAGATGGCGGAAGCCTATCGCAGCCAGTATGGCAGCGACTTCATCAGCGTGATGCCGACCAATCTCTATGGCCCCGGCGACAATTATCATCCCGAATTGAGCCATGTCGTTGCCGCGCTGATCCGCCGCTTCCACGAGGCGAAGGTCGCGGGCGCAAAGAGTGTCGCCGTGTGGGGCACCGGCACGCCACGGCGCGAGTTCCTCTATGTCGACGACATGGCGGATGCCTGCGTGCACCTGATGAAGACCTATTCGAGCGCGGACCTTGTCAATATCGGCACTGGCGAGGACATCACAATCGCCGAGTTCGCGCGGGTCGTGGCTGAGGTCGTCGGTTACGGCGGAGAGATCACTTTCGACACCTCGCGCCCCGACGGCACGCCGCGCAAGCTGCTCGACGTCAGCCATCTCGCACGCCTCGGCTGGCGCGCGAGGACATGGCTTGTAGATGGAATGCGGCAGACCTACCAGGCCTTCTTGGCGGTATCGGGTACATCGGACAAAACGAGAGACTCATGCAGCTGCTAACTGCTCAGGGCGCTCATTGTGCGATTGCCAGAAAGTTGCTTTAGGATCTTCCGGCGAATTCGACAGGGCTCCACGTGTTGCTTGGAGCTCGCGCACCTCCGGGTGCCGCGCGCCCGATAGAGGGCAGGCACGGCTAGACTGGCCGATAACTATAGCGAGCGAATTGGTCAGGCGCGCCTTGCGGGACGCTCTGTTTTGAACTTGAGGTAAACTGATTAAATGTGCGGAATTGTCGGCATCTTGGGGCGCGGTCCGGTCGCGGATCGTCTCATCGATTCACTGAAGCGACTGGAATATCGCGGCTATGACTCAGCGGGCATCGGAACGCTCAAAGGAAACCATATCGAGCTTCGACGCGCCGAGGGCAAGCTGAGGAACCTTGAGACACGCGTTCGCTGCCATCCTCTCTCAGGCCATGTCGGGATTGGGCACACGCGCTGGGCTACTCATGGCAAGCCGACGGAGCACAATGCTCATCCGCATGCAACGGACAATGTTGCAGTCGTCCATAACGGCATAATCGAGAATTTCCGCGAGCTGCGAACGGAGCTAAAACAGCATGGCGCCTGTTTCGCCTCTGAAACGGACACCGAGGTGGTGACGCATCTCATCGACTCTTATCTGAAAGATGGCTGCTCGCCGCAGGAGGCAGTAAAAGCGTCGCTGCCGCGGCTAGTCGGCGCGTTTGCGCTTGCAATCCTGTTCAAGGGTCAACACGACCTCATGATCGGTGCGCGCAAGGGCTCACCACTCGCGATCGGGCATGGCGAAGGCGAAATGTATCTCGGATCGGATGCTATCGCGCTCGCGCCCCTTACCGGCTTGATCACCTACCTTGAGGACGGCGATTGGGCTGTGCTCAACCGCAACTTCAGCGTGGTCTACGACGCACAAGGCACAGTTGTCCGCCGGGAGGTGATGAAATCGGGCGCGTCGTCGGTTCTCGTCGAGAAAGCAAACTACCGCCACTTCATGGCGAAGGAAATCCACGAACAGCCAGAGGTGATCGGGCAGACGCTGGCGCATTACGTCGATATCGCCACCGAGAGCGTGGCACTGCCGCAGGAGCTTCCGTTCGACTTCAACGAGATCGGACATATCTCGATCACGGCTTGCGGTACGGCAGGCTACGCCGGCCATATCGGCAAATACTGGTTCGAGCGGCTGGCTCGTATTCCGGTCGAGCTCGATGTCGCCTCCGAATTTCGGTATCGTGAGGCGCCGATGCGCAAGGGAGATCTTGCTATCTTCATCTCGCAGTCCGGCGAGACGGCCGATACGCTGGCCGCGCTCCGCTATGCCAAATCGCAAGGCCTGCATACCCTCTCGATCGTGAACGTACTGAGTTCGACCATTGCGCGCGAAAGCGGGACAGTGTTGCAGACACTCGCCGGACCTGAAATCGGCGTTGCCTCGACCAAGGCGTTCACATGCCAGCTGGTCGTCCTGGCGGCGCTTGCGGTCGCTGCTGGCAAGGCGCGCGGTGAATTGCCGGAGAGCGACGAGGTCGATCTCGTGCGAGCGCTGATCGAAATTCCGCGGCTAGTTACAGCGGCGCTCGCCAGCGAGCCGCAGATCGAGAAGCTCGCACGCGACATCGCCAAATCGCGTGACGTGTTATATCTTGGTCGCGGCACGTCGTTTCCGCTGGCCCTGGAGGGGGCACTGAAGCTGAAGGAGATCTCCTATATTCACGCCGAGGGCTATGCGGCCGGAGAGCTCAAGCACGGCCCGATCGCCTTGATCGACGAGAGCGTTCCCGTAATCGTCATTGCTCCCTGCGACCGGGTGTTCGAAAAGACCATCTCGAACATGCAGGAGGTCGCCGCACGCGGCGGCAAGATTATCTTGATCACGGACGCTCGGGGAGCCGCAGAGGTATCCATGGATTCACTCGCGACGATTGTGCTGCCGGAGATGGGTACGGCATTTACGTCGATTGTCTATGCGATTCCGGTGCAGCTTCTGGCCTACCACACGGCCATCCTGATGGGCACGGACGTCGACCAACCCCGAAATCTCGCGAAATCGGTAACCGTCGAATAAGGCAAGGTGACGCGACCTGGAATTGTCGTGGTCAGATTCCGAATGCGCACAAGCCTCGGTCAGATCGAATTTACGATGTGCCGCCCGGCTCCTGGCCCGATGCCACCGCATGGTTTGTGCCGCTTCATAGCTCTTGCTTACGGAGGCCGAGACCCATGTGCAAAATCTATGGCCAATCAGGTTGCGAGGCTGGCATGGCGTTGCCTCCGGCAAGCAAGGAGTCGCGTATGACTTATCACGGCATTCCGATTGCTTGGACCTGGTCATAATTCGTGACGAACATCAGGTTTTTCATACGGCGTGGAAGCCAGATGAACCTGTTCGATTGATCCAAACGAATGCTCGGTTATCGCTGAGGAGGCCCGCTATGTTCCTCCCCCTCAGCGCGGGTTTTGGACCGCATTCGGACCGCAACGCCCCTCGAAGTACGAGGCGCGCCTCGCTTCGAAGGACAACGTGGCACTTGCCGAGCATGGCGATCGGCGCTATCCGACGGGCTCGATCGCCAGCACGCTCACCAAAACTTTTTCGTCAAACCTCAGGTTAACTTGCGCAATATCGAGGCCAAATCGCTGGACATCGGGTGAGATGCTAACGCACCTCGGCCCCAATCGCAGGCTCGCGAGCTGTTCTAGCACGACATCTCACGGAGCTCTTCCCTGCTGCTCGTATGCCATGCATCTCGTCCTTCCTCTTCATTGCATGTCGGTGCGCTCAATGAGAAATTCGGCCACCCCACAGACAACAACCTTGTCGCCGAGAATTGCCCGAGGTTTCAGTAGCTTGAGAGTCACTCCTGCGGCGCGAGCGGAATAACGCCCGAAAAACTGTGCGAGTTTGCGACAATTGCCGAAAATATGCCGGAAACGTCAGGCGCTTACGGGTTGGTCGATAGTGCCCTGATGGCAGATTCGCGGCCATGAAACTGCACTCGGCTGGCGTGAGATTTTCTCCGGAACCGGCCATTTCAAACCGAGAGGAAACTCGCCATGTCACCAGCGTCCATCGCGCAAGCGTCAAATGCCAAATCGCGCATTGGCGCCATCTTACGTGCGACGAGCGGCAACTTCCTCGAGCAGTTCGACTTCTTCTTGTTCGGGTTCTACGCCAGTGCCATCGGAAACGCGTTCTTTCCATCAGGAAGCGAAACCGCTTCACTGCTTAACACTTTCGGTGTGTTCTGGCTGGGGGCCTTGATGCGACCTGTTGGCGCGATTGTGCTTGGAGCCTACATTGACCAGATTGGCCGTCGGCAAGGCCTGATCATCACGCTTTCGATCATGGCTATTGGCACCGTCATCATCGCCTTTTGTCCCGGCTATGCAACAATCGGCATTGCCGCACCCGCGATCGTGCTGTTCGGACGGCTGTTGCAGGGCTTTTCTGCCGGCGTTGAGGTTGGCGGCGTTTCCGTCTATCTCTCCGAGATTGCCACTCCGGGCAACCGCGGCTTTTACACATCGTTTCAGTCCTCGAGCCAGCAGGTTGCGATCTTTGTCGCGGCTCTTATCGGATATTTTTTGAGCGAAGCACTTCCGGCGGAAATGGTTGCCGCCTGGGGCTGGCGGATCCCATTCTTCCTTGGCTGCTTGATCGTTCCGCTTATCTTCTTCCTGCGCCGGACGCTGGAGGAAACTCCAGAGTTTCTGGTCATGAAGACCCACCCAACGGCCCGCGAGGTCTTTGCCTCCACAGTTGCGAACTGGCGCATTGTCATTCTCGGCATGATGATCGCGATGCTGACGACCACGACCTTCTATTTCGTCACAGTGTACACGCCTACGTTCGGCAAGCACGTATTGCAGCTGTCCTCGCAGAGCACGCTTTCGGTGACGCTTTTGGTCGCCGTGACGAACTTCATCTGGAACCCAATTGGCGGCGCGATCTCTGACAGAATCGGTCGGAAGCCGGTCCTGCTGACCATTGCCGGCCTTGCCTTGGTGACTGTATATCCGGCGTTGTCTTGGCTTGTGACCGACCCAAGCTTCGGCAAGATGCTGGTAGTGGAGATGATGTTCTCGTTCTACTTTGGCACCTATAGCGGCGCCATGTTGGGCGCTCTGGTCGAAATCGTGCCGAAGCACGTTCGCACAACCTGCTTTTCTTTGGCCTTCGCACTCGCCGCAGCTCTCTTTGGCACCTTTACCCCGCTCGCATCGACTTGGCTGATCGATCGGACCGACGACAAGGCTTCACCGGGTTTCTGGTTGATGTTTGCAGCTTTGCTCGGCATTATCGCCGCACTTACGATTTATCCAGGAAACACCAAGAGAGTTGCGAAGCTGTCGCGACCCGAGCGGTCTAACCGGGCCGTAAGCGCGCAATTTACCACGCATTAGCAGCGCGCCCACGGGGACCTTCACGTCCAAGACTGAACTGAACGGGGTTCGTGGCGGTCCTTGCGGTGATCTCGCGGTGGTCCGCGTGCCACTCTGCGGGTCACGGTTCTTCCTATGCGAGTCGAGCAGTATCGGGACGAGCCGTCGCTGATGTTGACCGGGAATGGCTGAGCACTACCGCCACGCTCGATTCGTTCTGTGGTCGAGCGGCGCGATGATAATGCTCGCACTTTGCGGTTACTTGAAACACGGCAGAGCTCGCGCGAGGGAGATACATCCCTCGCGCGAGCTCCACGTGCGCTGCCAAGCAAACTTAACGGGCACGTCTTGAGGCTGCATGAATTCCCCAGTGGACCGGTGTATCGCAGCTCGCCAAACCTTAGCGAGCGGTCGAAAAGCTTGAATCGTGCCTGGTGCACCGAACGACGGGCCAATGCATGACCACGACCCGGGCCATCGCTGGCTCCGCTCGATCAGCCGCGACTTCACGCAACGCTAGTTTGCGCGGATGAGGTACCGCGCGCAAGCTGTGCGAGCTCCGTCTCGAGCGCAGGGTTGCGCTTGAACATGGCGTCGATCAACGCTTGCGCCGGCTGCTCGGCCGCTTCCACCCACGTCGCCTTCTCCGCTCGTGCGGAGGGCGCGAAGACACGCTTGACGACGGTCGGCGACCCCCTCAGACCGCATTTGGCCATGTCATCCACGCCGGCAGTTTGAGCGCTCCATTTTACGATTGAGGCACGGGCCGCTCGCAAGGCATCGATCATTGCACCGCGGCGAATCTGATTGCTTGCCTCTAACATGCTGACGAGACAAGGAAGCTTGGAACGCAGCACCTGGACTCCTCCTTCGCAGCGCCGTTCCGCATCGATCGTGCGTGCTTTGAAGTCCAACGCTTTGATTGTGGAAACATAAGTAAGCTGCTGGACCCCGAGCCTCTTCGCAATGCCAGGTCCCACCTGCGCCGTATCGCCGTCGATAGTCTGCTTGCCAGTGAATATGACGTCTGGTGGGCCATATTCCTTCCCGATATTGCGAATCGCGCACGCCAGCGCATAACTCGTCGCCAGCGTATCGGAGCCCGCGAAACTACGATCAGTGAGCAGGACAGCACGATCGGCACCAAATGTCAGCGCCTTTCGGAGAGATTCTTCGGCCGACGGCGGCCCCATTGTCAGAACAGTGATTTCACCGCCGAACTTGTCTCGTAGCTCGAGCGCAGCTTCCAGTGCGAACAGATCATATGGATTGATGATTGTCGGCACGCCCTGACGCATGATCGTATTCGTGACAGGATGCACGCGGATTTGTGCGGAGTCGGGGACCTGTTTGATGCAGACGATGCTGTGCATATGCTTCTCCTAAGATGTTGAGCAGGCTCCCCACGAATAGCAACTGTCATACCACCCCAGGCATTTCGCCGATGAGGGACGAATGCAATGGCTGGCGACTGACGGCGAGACCGTTGTGGGGATTGCGACGGGCTGCGCAAAGCGGACGTGATCTCTCTCTGATCTGAGTCGCGGCAGAAACGGCGCGGCCGCGATCTAGCGCTAGTCGACACCTAATCATTTCTCATAGGGCGAATACATTGCAAGCAGACGATGACCAGCACCCGGCTGACGCGAAGAGGGCTTACGCTTCCCGGCATGGCCACCCCCAACCAGAGCACATCGGTTTCGTATCCGCTTCATGGACCAGAGTACCGCCTCTTGCGCACGTTCTCCTACCGCGCCCGGGCGAGCGAGAGAGACGCGAGCCCGACTTTTTATTCAGAAGCGCTTGATCTCGATACCGTGCCTTCTCAGGGCATAGCCAATCTGGCGCGGCGTCAGTCCAAGCAGCCGCGCCGCCTTGGCCTGTACCCACCCGGACCTTTCCATCGCCGCGACTACGCGCTCGCGATCTGTGATCTTGGCGGCACCTATGACAGGTCGGCCGGGTGGCTCTAGCGGCGTCAGTTCGCTACCGACCGGCTGAACGTGTGCCACAGCTTGTGTTGGCGGCATGCTCAGCCTCGCGGGGAGTGAGATTATCGGGCTCGGCTGTCGCGCCACTTGCTCCGGCCCGCACTTCCATAGCGTGGCCGACAGGCATTGCCCGTGGCAGCAGGCAAAATCCTCTCTTACGATCGACGATCCATGCGCCAGGGTCGCGGTCCGCTGCACACAGTTCTCCAGCTCGCGAACATTACCGGGAAATCCGCAATTCATAAGAACGTCAATCGCACTTGAATCGAAGACCAGAGCACGGCCGTTCTCATTGTTGAAGTTCTTCAAGAATCGAGCGGCGAGAAGCGGAATATCAGTGCGTCTTTCGCGCAGCGGCGGCAGTAGCAGAGGAACCACGCTGATGCGATAATAGAGATCGGCACGAAACTCCTTCCTTGCCACCGCCTCTTCAAGATTTTTATTCGTGGCTGCAATCACGCGGACGTCGACTTTGATCGTCTGATTGCCGCCGACCCGCTCGAACTCCTGCTCCTGAAGCACGCGCAGGAGCTTCGCCTGGAACGACGCCGAGATCTCGCCAATCTCGTCCAGAAACAACGTTCCCTTGTCGGCGAGCTCGAAGCGACCCTTGCGCGCGTTGAATGCGCCCGTAAACGCCCCCTTCTCGTGACCGAACAATTCGGATTCCAGCACCGTCTCGGTGAGGGCTGCGCAATTCAGCTTGATAAAGGGGCGTTTGGCGCGCGCTGAACGCTCGTGAATAGCCTTCGCGACCAGCTCTTTGCCGGTACCCGATTCGCCACGCAACAGAACTGTGCTATTCGATTTTGCGATCAGCTCGATCTTCTCAAGCAACGCGCGCAGCGGCGGGCTGTCGCCGATCATTCCATCGACTTGGACCTTCTTACGCTCCCGCCCATGAGGCTTGAGCTCGGACAGCTGCTTCTGCAGCCGGAACTCCTCGTCCATAAGCCGCCCGCGATCGCGCACAAAAACGCAATGCAGCTTCGCCGTCTGGCCCAGAAGGCTTGCGACCATCGTCAGCAGGCGGAGGTCGTCCTCGAGCTGCGCATGCGTCCCGTTGTCAGCGATGCGGTCGATGCTCAGCGTACCCACAACTTTCTCGTCAATGTCTATGGGAACGCCGATGAACGCAACACGCGTATTACCGGCGGCGTCTAGCATCTCGACGTCCGAAGAACTGAAGATCGAATGCAGCGCTACGTTCTCGACGATGAGCGGCCGCCCCGTCGCCACAATTTGATCAATTGCTCCTTGCGGCAAGCGCACCCCGCAACGCGCGTCGCGCCCTTCGCTCCGGCCGTCGTCTACGATGATCTCGGGCACCCCGTCATGATCAAACAGACATACGATGCCGCGCCGCATCTGCACAAGCGATGGCAGACGTTCGATGACGGTCGCCAGCTTGGCTTCGAGCCGGCATAGGCCGGTGAGCGCGTGCGCTATTTCAAAGATCGTGCTTAGCGATTTCTCTTGCGACCGCAGAATAGAAGCGGAAGGGTCTGCGTCGGAGGTTGAGTTTGGTTTTTCGCGCAGGGAAACGCTGTCCAGCATAATGACTTCTCCGTTCCTTTCTTGATCCTCCCCATCACCTCGATCGGACTTGTTGGACTCGTGTTGCATGCCTGCCTCGATCTGACATCCAGTTCTCAGGGCGGGGCGAGAGATGACGCCTCTTCATGGCACGCCGGCAGCACTTACAGTGACTAGATTTGTCGCTTTATTCTTTCCAACTCGCTGCGCGGATTCGCCCCGGCCAACATGGCTTCCATCGATGAAGCTCAGTTAGCGGGGTTCGCCAGGGACGGATTCACTCACAAGTGTTGCCCGCCATTGATCGGCACTTCGGCGCCAGTGACATAACTTGCCGCATCTGAACATAGGAAGAAAATGACCTTGGCGACCTCTTCGGGTGTACCCACCCGGCGAAGTGGGATCTTTGGCACAAGACGCGCTTCCGTGTCAGGCGACAAAATGTCCGTCTTGATTTCGCCGGGCGCGATCGCATTGACGCGAATGCCATGTGAGGCGTAATCGTGCGCCATTTCGCGCGTGAGACAAGCGAGCGCAGCTTTCGACGTCGCATATGCCGTTCCTGCAAATGGATGCACCCGCGCGCCGGCGATCGAAGTCACATTGACGATCGAGCCCGAAGCCGCTTTTAGCTCATCGAACAGACCTTGAGCGAGCAGGATCGGCGCCACCAGGTTGAGGTGGAACACGCTCATCCAGGTATCGACTGAGGTCGCCAGCGACGTCAGCCGGGCACCGTTTGGCGTTTTTGGTGAGTTTCCAGCATTGTTTATCAGTCCCTGCAGCGGTGCGCCGGCAAGGCGCTCCTTTATCTGGGCAATCGCGCGCGGCAGCGTCCGATGATCGCTCAGATCGACTTCGATATAGCTATCCCCCTCTGAGTCCCATGGGCAGCGCACCGCGTCGAATGGTTGGCGCGCGCAAGAAATGATGCGCCAACCGGCTTCCGAAAACAATCTTCCGGTGGCGCGACCGATACCGCGCGATGCCCCGGTCAATACCAGCGTCTTCCGCTCACGCAGCGGACGGCCCGCTCCATCGGCGTGAATTGGACCACGAGGGTCCGTTTCCGACGATTGAGCTGCGACCGCATTGTCATCTGGTAGACCTAGATTCACACGCGACTCCCTTCCGCTCCCCTCGCCTGTGCACCTGGTGCAGGATCCGGGCCAGAGCGATGCAGGGCACAGGTGGCGCGCTTTTGCGACGCAAATGGCAGGTTCCGAACATCTGGCCTGTTTGCTTTTCGACACCAGAAACGCCGCAGCAATGGCTGTCGTCGAGCTCCCGGGTGCTGCCCACTGCGTGCGCTAAACCTTCGAGCCGAGAGGCTGGTGTTTCCATGGCGAGCTGACTGCGTCGCCCTCCACGAGCGGTCTATGGGTCATGCAGCGCTGAACGAGATAGGTTAGCTGCCTTTGGCGGAGATCAGGATTTAATGGCCAGTTCGTCCAAGTTGCTCTCGGCCGTGGTACGCGCGGCCACATGCGGCTCTTGAGCAATATCGATGGGCCGCCGGCCGCGCGGTTCATCACGCCTTCCGTCCGAAAGGACTCTGCGAGCGGCGCATGAACAAGGCCGTCGTCCGAAAACGAGCTGACCGCAAAAGGGTTGCCCAGCAAAGGCGATCCATCTACCGGACGCGCCTCCTTTCTGCTGGGACATTCTGACGTGACTGCCTGTTACGTCAGATTTCCTCGGCGACCCGGACCGCCATTGCCGTGCTTTTCACCGTCTGGCCAGCGATGGCGGGTTTGGCCGGAGGATGACAGAACCATAACCTTTCCGCGCGACTCGACTTACACAGGAGGGCCCGAAGCATTGCGGGGCAAGGCCGCCGGCGCCCGCGGCATTGGCCTTACGCTTCGCAGGCGTTCGCCCTCCCACCGCACCGCATCCGTGGTAGTGCGCCGGTCAGCCGTCGCTTGCGGGACGGAAGTCGCCATCCACCGTTCCTGCGAGACGTTCCGAAACTCGATGGTGTCGAAGCCAGCAGTATCAGACCGATGATCTAGCCCGCCATTGCTCAGGCTCACATTCTGGCGCTTCATGAAGCCGCGAAATGCTCGTATGGGTTATCGATCATGGCCAAGTGCTCCGGATTGCTCTGGTCGAATTCAATAATCCGTGGCACGAGCAGACGGGCATAGCGCGTGAAGGCGCTGGTGGGTGGAAAGCGGATCACTGTAGCGCATCGCGCAAGAAGATACATGTCGATGAGAGCGGAAGCTCCACCTTCAATTCCCATTTCCGCACTATGCAACGGCCCTGCCCGATCGGCCTGGAAACGTTTTGGTACGGCGAAGACATCGGGAAACAGACCCGATAGGCGATCGAGCACCTGTGCACTGTCCGTGCACAGGAAGACCTTTACAGGCTTTGGATATGGCAAAGCCTTGGCTTTACGGATTGCCATGCAGACCTGACGAAGGGCGAGCTCCGAATCGGCCCAGTACGGCGCATGCTCCATGATATCTTCGCCATTGCCGTGCCGAACATGAACGCCAATGATGCTATGGCCGCTAAAGTGTTCCTCATACAAGCCGTCGATCCGCGCTTGAATCTCAGACCTGAGCTTGATGTTCCGAAAGATCAGTCGTTCGGCTTCCTCGCCACAACGCCACATCAGGCAGGCGTCACAGACAATGGTGTTGGCTTCGTTATCTTCTCTTGCCTGGAACAGCTCGGTCAGTTCGTCACGTTCTTTGAAGATCTGCTCATCCGGACGATTGATGCAGTCGATCGATGGCCTATTCCACCACCGCGGGAAGAACGGTCCGGGAAACGAGAGCTGGTTGACCCGGTCATCGCAAATCACCGGGACGCCAGCGATGTCCTCAAGCGGCTCGAAGAACACCGGAAAGGCGTTCCTGAACGGTTGGTCGATGTAGCAGGAACCGCGCCAGTCAACGACGAGCGTCCGTCCGGTCCGCTGCGCGTACGACCAGGCTGACGCCAGCGACCAGAGGCAGTCACCAAAGCCGGTACGCCTCCGAGAAATAACAAAGCGTTCCTTCGTCAAGTTTATCAAACCCTTCTCGTTGCGTAAGATCAGTTTTGTGTGGCGCACTTACTCATCTGCGATTCCGATCCACGCCAATGGACGGCTGGTCACCTGGACGCAAGGCGATCAACCCGCAACCCTCCTCCACGGCACCGCGATTGGCAGGTCATGCAAGAGGCGTCCAAGGAGCCCTCTTCCGCATTTCTCACCTTTTACGACCGCGCAGTCTGTGACGGATGCAGCCGAATACGGCGCAGATCCCAGAGCCCGCGCAGTTCGTTCACGAGAGCTTCTCGCCTAGTCCTGTCAGAGGTGACCCTGGCGAGAAGATCGGCAAGAACAGCTTCCTTCTCAATTTGCATCAGCATGTCGAACAGGTCATGCGAGACGCGCACGCTGTCCTGGCCGGAGTGACCCATGCGGATCTCGCAGACTGTCTCCTGGCGTTCTCGGCCCGCATGAGCGCGAACCCGGTAAAGAGATACATGGGGCGGCAGTGATACAGCGAGTGCAGTCCAGCTTTCGAGCGTTGTTGCCCGCTTCTTGACAAGGAATGAACCGACCACAAGGCCATCCAGCTCGGTCGACAAAAACGCCGTAATCGCATCGGCAACGGAATCTACGATCGGTTCGGCATTGTTGTTGAACGACGTATTAAGCAGAATCGGGACGCCAGTCCGGCTCTTGAACGCATTGATGAGTTCCCAATAGGCGGCATTGTTCGTGCGGGAAACCGTTTGCAGCCGAGCCGTACCATCGATATGCGTGATCGCGCCCAGCAAAGCACGCTTGGATTCGCGCACGCGAACGACGAAATTCATGAAGGGATATTCTGCGCGACCATCCGGCAACTCAAAGAACGCGCCCGCATCCTCCTCCAGAACCGATGGCGCAAATGGTCGATAACTTTCGCGCTTCTTGACCATCGCGTTGATCCGGTCCTTGTTCGCCGCGGGCCTCGGGTCTGCAAGAATACTGCGGTTGCCGAGCGCGCGAGGGCCGAACTCCGATCGGCCCTGTACCCACCCGATCACGGCGCCATCAGCGATCCACTCGGCTGCTCTGGTTGCGACGTCAGCGGTCCGTTCAATCTCGAGGTGTCCGGCCCACCCCTTCAGTTCCTGTTCGATGCTGTCGTCGCTGCCGACATCTGGCCCCCAATAAACCGCCTGTAGTCGCTCGCGGGGCGCGGGCTGCCCGGCCTCGTTCGACACCATCAGTGCCGCGCCCAATGCGCATCCGGCGTCATGCGCAGCCGGCTGCACGAAGATGTCTTCGAACAGGCCTGAATACAGGAGTTTTCCGTTCAGCGTGCAGTTGTGAGCCACCCCGCCAGCCAGGCACAACCGTTTCATTCCAGTCGACTCACGGTAATGCCGAAGAATGTGAAACACGATCCGCTCCAGCGCCTCCTGCAACGATGCGCTCACATCTCGATGCTGTTGCGTGAACGGCATTCCCTTTCGCCGGACCTCGATATTGCGCAGCAATGCCGGACCGATACGGTCGAGGTGAACGCGGTAGCCACCGTTTGCGGAGAGCTCATAGAATTGGGAAAAGAGCTCGCGATAGCGTGCGGGATCTCCGTAAGGAGCCAGTCCCATAACCTTATACTCGTCGAACAGGCCGTAGCCGAGATATCGGATCGTCTCCAGATAGAACAGTCCGAGAGAGTTATTCTCTGGAAACGTCATAAGTTCGGTCATTTCGGTGCCCGACCCGACCGCCAAGAGACCCGACAGGAAGTCGCCACAACCGTCGATCGCGAGGACCAGGCTTTCTTCAAAACCCGACATCGCCAGAGCGCTCACGGCGTGGGCCTGATGGTGGCCTACGAATGACACCCGCGAAGGATCAACTTGGGTACCGAACTCCGTGGCTAGAAGGTGCCGTAACAGCAGATTCGCATCTAGCGGAATTGAGATTTCCGGTTGTGAGATGAACAACCGTTCGAGCATCGCATTGCAATAGCCTTCAGTAGCGTAGAAGGCAATACGATCGACGTCGCGAAGCTCCACACCCGCGGCTGCAAGACAGTATTCAATCGCACTGCTCGGGAGCTTGTTTGAATGTTTGATCCGGTTGAGTCGCTCCTCTTCCACGGCAGCGATCACGCGCCCGTCCTTGACAAGTACCGCGGCGCCGTCGTGCAGAAACGTGTTCGGTAGTCCAAGGGGGTTTTCATAGACCCTGTCGAGGCCGCCACTCAATCCTAGACACAGCATCTTGTTCTCCGTTAATCCTGAGAGGCCCGTTGGCCTATTTCGTATGGCTTGCTTTGGGAGTAGGCCGCACGTCGCCGCGGGGCCGATCGGGCATCGCTAGCGTGACGAGACCCGCATAAGCGTCGCACGCGATCGGAAGTTCGTTGCGCCCGATATCTCATCTCGCACACGCGATGCTTCGCGTTAGGTCTTGTTCCTCTCACCGCATCAGGCGCTGCCGAAGCAGCACGGCCGAGACGAGGAAGGGAAATGCTGCGTAGATGCAAAGTGCGCCCACATGCAATCCGACGCTGTCGACCGGCCGACCGAGCATTGCCGGACGAATGAGATCGACCGAATGAGTCAGCGGCAATAAGGTCGCGATGCGTTGAAATGAACCGGGCAACTGGCTCATTGGGAAGATCGTCCCGCTCAAATACATCATGGGCGTGAGAATGAGCGACTGGTAGAAGATGAAATAGTCGTGGCTCGGTGCAAGCGCTGAAACGACCATTGCGAGGCTCGCGAAAGTAACGCCAGTGAGGGCGATGGCTGGTAACGCATAGGGGATGGATGACCACTCTGCGTAACCCAGCGCGACGGCGACAATCGTGATCGCGGTCCCGGCGAGCAAGGCCTTGCTCGCTGCCCATGCCACTTCACCGAGAACAATGTCGCCGAGCGTAAGGGGCGTACAGAGCACTGCCTCCCACGTGCAATTTGTCTGCATGCGAGCGTAAGCCGCATAGATCGTTTCGAAGGTTGCGGAGACCATCGCGCTTGTGGCGACCATGCCAGCCGCCAGAAACGAGATGTATGAGGTCCCCTCAACACCACCTATGATCATTCCAAGGCCAAAACCGAGACCGAACAGAGAGCTCATCGGCTCGGCCAGATTCCCAAGAATCGATGCCAGAGCGACTTTCCGCCAGACCAGAAAATTGCGGCGCCATACCGCGATCCAGTTCCATGGATTAGCAGGGAGCGCCGGCGCAAAACGTTGCCACATCGTTCAGTCCTTTATCTCTCGCCCGGTTAGCCGCAAGAAGACATCCTCCAGATTTGGAGGACGCTGCAGAAAGCGCAGATCCGTGCGGTTGGCAAGTCGGAGGCGCACCTGCTCTGGATCCGTGACATAGCAGAAGAGCGTCTCCCCGCTCACCTCAGCGCGCTGCACTTGGGGTCTGACCAACGGCAGCAGTTCATGCGGATTACCGCCGTAAATCTCGATCACTTGGCAGCCGATCTGCTGCTCGATCAACGCGTGAGGCTGACCTTCGGCGATCTTACGGCCGTGCTCAAGCACGCACAGGCGGTCGCACAATCGCTCCGCCTCTTCCATGAAGTGCGTGGTGAGAAGGATCGTTTTGCCGCGCGCTAATAGCGAGCGCAAGCGTTCCCAGATCAGGTGACGGCCGTGCGGATCAAGGCCGGTCGTCGGCTCATCAAGCACCAAGAGCTGCGGGTCGTTAATGAGGGCCCGTGCCAACGTCAGGCGTCGCCTCATGCCGCCGGACAATTCGGCGACGCGGGCATCCGCCTTGTTCTCCAGGCGCGCGAATTCGAGCAGTGACGGCGTGACCGCTTTCACCTCAGCCGCGCTCATGGCGAAGTAGCGCCCGAAAACGAGCAAGTTTTCGCGCACCGTGAGCTGAAGATCAAGGTTATCGAACTGTGGGACAACCCCGATCCCCCGCCGCGCCAAGCGCGCCCGTGCCGGCACTGGCTCGCCGAGCACGCATATCTTACCTGCGTCGGGCGATGCAACACCCAGGATCAAACGCGCGAGCGTGCTTTTACCCGCGCCGTTTGGTCCCAGCAGACCGAAGCACTCTCCCGGCGAGACCGTAAACGAAAGAGCGTCCACGACGACCCTGTCGTCGTAGAACTTGCTCACCTGGAAAAGGTCGACTGCCGCGGTTGACATTTGCTTACGCCATCGCGACGGACGTTGTTCGCGCCGCTTCCTCGCTTGCGCGCTTTTTTGTCCAAAGCAGGCCGTCACACCATACGTGATCGACGCGTCCCCACTGGCACGCGGCGGCAGCATCCGGGAAAAAGCCGCGTCCATGCAGATTGGCGCTGGTATTGCAAAGCAGCGGAATGGCTGTGAGCTTCTCGTATTCGACGAGAAGCTCGGCCACCTTATGCTGCGAGGTTCTGGAAACGGTCTGTAGACGAGCAGATCCATCGAGATGCACGACGGCGGGAATTTTGTCCCGCCATTCTGGTCGCGTCTGGTGATCGAACAGCATGTACGGATCGGGTATTCCAGGGCTAAAAATCTCCGCCGCACGATCCTCCAGGCATATCGGCGCTACCGGCCTGAAATGCTCACGAAGTTTGATGTCGTTGAGATGATCTTTCATTCCTTCCCAGCTCGCAGCCGCGAGAATGCTTCTGCCACCCAAGGCTCGCGGTCCGAGCTCGGCACGCCCGGCAAGGAAGACCACGGGCTTGTCGCAAGCGAGGATTGCCGCAAGTTCGCCCATAGTGCAGGGCGCGCCCTCCCATTCGGGCGGGACTTCGCCGGGACGCACGGCCGGTCCGCTGTAGACCGACCATTCCAGAGCTCTAAAGCCTTGCTGTGCCGCCAATGCAGAGCAAGCAGCACCAATGGCTGAGCCGCTGTCGTTCGGAAAGGGCGGCACCCACACGACATCGAACAGGCCGGTCGCACGAAATGCACTATTCCACTTAATATTCAGGCCACAGCCGCCGGCTATGCAGAGGTTACGCGCCCCCGCAAGATCCGAATGCCGCTCCACAACATCAGCAATGGTGCGAACCAGCAGACGCTCTAGAAACACGTGAAATGACGCAAGGACGTCTTCGGCTCGCTTTTCCTTCAATCGCATTGCGCACGCATCGAAGAAGTCGTGCAGAGCTTCAAGCGGCGATTGTGAGCTGTTGATCTGTTCAAGCTCAGGACAAGCGCCCTCAGCATCCGCGGCAAAGTGCGCCTCATAAAGTTCATGAAACGTCTTAATACAGTCCTCGTCGGGCGATCCCAGCGCGATATAGGCCATCAGCTTGCCGGCAATACCGAGATCCCAGCTGGTGCGGTCTGCCCGCCTGTAAGGTCCAAAGTGATGTCCTGCCGTCGCATAGGCGTGACCTATCATCGGAAACAGGCACTCGATGAATCGGATGCCATGGGGCTCGACATAGTAGAGGCGTGGAAACATGCAGCCGTCCCACACCAAGCAGAAAGCAGATTGTGCGGATTTGGCAAACGAGCTGGCGCAGTATGCGGATGCAACGTGCCCGGTGACATGGGGATAGCTTTGATAGGGATATAGCTTCCCATCAAGCATGAGGCCGATGCCATCGCGGGACGTCAGGGGGCTATCGCCTTGCCGTTCGACATACGGCGCGCCCTTGAGCTTGATGGTCGTCGTCCCACTAAGGACTTCAAACTGCGACTCGAACTCTCCATCCCAGCCATCAATGACGAACTGATCAACATCGCTCGGATCCAGCCCGTGCTCCGCCAAGGCGCTAACAACGGCATCCAGGTTGTCAATGGTTTGATAACGCGGATTGTTGTTCAGCTTCTCCTGTTCGACACAAAACACCACCCGGCCGTCCTCGATCAGAGCGACTGCCCCGTCATGCGTCAACTTGATACCGCAGATACGCATAGTGGCTCCTTTCAAGCTCGGCCGTTGGGACGGATCGAAGATCGCTCCGGATTGCGAAAGCGGACCAACAAGCAGTCTTCGTCAGCCGACTGCCCCTGGCACTGCACGCGTTCGACCTCAATGAGCGCTTCAGTCAACATCGTGATGACTGTCTCGGCGCCAGCGACATGCCCCCAGCGCCTGCAGGTGGCATCACGGGCAGATCCGAAGACCAGATGCCCACCTGGAGCAAGCATCTTCACTATCTTGTCGATTGCGGTACGCATCCGTGTCATGTCTTCGAGATAGTAGAGAACTTCGGCGACCACGATCAGATCGAACAGCTCTTCGGTCGAGAACTGCAGAATATCAGTCGCCGCCCAGCTGATATGCGACCACCTCTTGGTCCGCTGGACCGCTCGACCGATCGCTCGCGGCATAACATCGATGACCGTGAGCCGTTTGCAGTGAGGAGCAAGCTTCTCTGTGAATGCACCGGCCGCGCACCCGATCTCGAGGCCGGTTGAGACGGCGCCGTTCGACAGCGATAGCCGTAGCAATTGGGTGTGACGCTCACGTTCGAACGGATTGTCGTCAAGCCGCCACGGGTCATCGTTGGTCAGCTCCCGTTGCAACGATTGATATGTCTTGTCCACGCTCACCACTAAATCCCCCTACAAAGCTCTCAGTCAGTCTCGGCCGCAATGCCATCAGACGCGATCAGCTGCGAGGGAGCACGCGAAAGACCTGCCCCGCGAATTGAGCCAGGCGTTTCCGAGGCCGGGTTAAGGCTTGGTCCAGTTGTGGCGTCTTCGATCGAGGCCTTCGATTCATCGACCTCTGATGATTTCGCTACTTTGCGCGAGAGCCAGTCGCTGTTGCTCAAGGTACAGAGCGCATAGGCTTTCATCGGGAGCAGGAGGAAGATGTTGATCGGGGTGTGGAGCGAGAAGCCGA
>NZ_JADPKQ010000381.1:0-32447 GCF_023074015.1 Bradyrhizobium sp. 142 | reverse complement strand
CATCGACGACGTCAATCGCCATCCGGTTGTCCACACCTGGTCCTACAGACTCGCCGAGGCTGCCTGATATGATTCGAATCAAAGAAACGCTGGCCTAGGGCGGCTCGATCAGCGCGGGCTGCCCTCAATTTCGCGTTGAGCGTTCATCGTCCGTCAATGAAGCTTCGCATATTCTCCGTTCGGCAAATAGTGCCCGTGGATAGCCCACTTTTGTCTACTTCCCGGCGCGAAATTGATGCTTTCCAGCCTTTGGCCAACGGCATGGGCCAAAACAAACCCCCGCCGGGGTGGACGGCGGGGGTCTGAAGCGAGCAATGATGGGTGCGAGGTCTACGGAGCGGCTCGGCTGCTCATCGTCCGATGTTGACGAGGTTGAGATCACACCGAGGGCGACCCAGCGCTGCATTCCGGCGTCACCCTTGTATCGGCGTCGATTGAGACCGTTTCGCCGCTTGACCACGCTGATGCGTTCTGCACATCCCGTACGCCATTTCTGGCCATCGCGGAACCACCGCTTCTTCTGTTCGCGCTTGCGCTCAGGGCTTTTGCTCGGTCGATTGGGAATGCATACCCACGTGACCCCAATGCTCTCGCAGCGGCCTCGTTCCTGGCAGAGTAGAATCCGGCGTCAGTCGCCACCAGCCCCGGCACGCCCCCCTGGTGGGTTGCGATGGCCGGGATCAACAGATCGCCATTGGGCCGCCGGACATAGACTTAGTCGACAATCTTGCAGCTTGATCATTTTGCCGAACTCATTGGGCTTGCCGGCTTTGTCCTTACGGATGATCTCGGTCGATGGCTCGAACACGCTGAGAACCTTATCTTCCACATGAGTGTCGCCGTGCAAGATGCGCGCCCGGGTTTGACGTATCACCCGCAGCACCAGCGGCAACATCCTATCGAGCTCCTCGCGGAGCCCCTCCAGTGCGATCTGCTGCAGAATGTCCGTCGCCTTCTTCACTCCTTTGGATATTTCTGCGCTTGCGGAAATAAAGCGTAAGACACGAGTCACTTCCAAAAAAGAGATTCTGGCCAATCTGTGAACTCCAATTCGAAGCTACGTAGGCCAGTAATTTTGGTGGTGAATTTAAGGGTCTTCCCTGAAAGGGCTGCCAATGAGCCAGACGCGAACTTGAATACTGTCGTGCCGGAAGTTGCGACCGCAATGCCTTGCTCGCCTTCCATGCTAGAGAAGCCGGTCGCCTCGGAGAGTTGCCCAATTGCAACTCCCTCCAGCGCGCGGTGAAATTCCAGGGACGCTAAGTACGTTTCTTTATCTGCAGCCCACTCGCTGACCGACACTGCTGTAATCCCCGCGTCACTCAAGAGACCATCCGCGATCCGGCAGCCATATTGAACCGTGAGAATGACCCGCTCGTTCCGAACTCCGACCGGCTCTCTATCGGCGGCAGTGATCGTGCACGCGTACCGCCTTGTGTCCGCGACCGCGCTCGCGCTTAGCCCGAGCAACTCGAGAGCGGAACATAATGCAAAAGCGATAACGGCTCTTCTCATTCGGCTACACCTAGTCTGGAGTATCGTTCGCCTACTCTGTACAATCTGACGCTACGGCCGATTCAAGCTTCTTCGATCGCTCTGTCGGATGAAAGCTACTCATGGTGACCGCGGTTTCGCAGAAACGGCGCAATCGGTGTCCCCCCAGCGGTGGTCCTGGATGGGCGGCCCGAACGGTTTCATTATCGGCGCTCACGGTGCGCCGCGGGCCAGCACATCGGTGAATCAAGGCTGAGGACCGACGCATTTCAGCTCGGCGGCGGCCATGACGGGCGCGGCGGCCCGCGGCGACGGAGCCTAGGTTCCTGACGCAGGCGCATGCGTTCTATGAGCGGACGCCATTTTGCGCGTCAATGACCCGCGGCACAGGTCCCGAATTTTGCTTCACAGTGTCAATGTAAAAGGAAACGTGGTCGCTAGGAGCCGTTCAAAGGCAGATTGCCGCTCAAGCAGGCGATCTTCGAGAACCTTACGCTCGAGATCACTTAGCTCGCTTTTAAGCCTTCTTCGACAGCGCCAAATGTCATTCCGCACGTATCTGATCTCATTCAATCGATCGTCAATCGAAGCCATTACGGACACCATATCTAACTTGAACCAGCCATGGACAACTGGTCAATCACGTCCTTCCCTCGGTAAGACGCCGATGAGATCTCACGACCTGGCCATCTGCGGACATGATGTAACGATCTCCTCCCAGCATGTCCTCTTGTACCGAAGTCTTTGAACGCGAGAGCACGAAGTGACCATTGCTTCTGCAGAAGTTCAGCGATTTTTGCCATCAGCGCGCAGGATTTCAAAAGCTGCCACTCGGCCGTGAGTGGATCGAAATGGTTATCTTATCCCAACCCACACGCGGCCCGATCAGGTGTCAGGCCGGCACTTAAGCTGGTGTCGAATGGGAGTATCCGAGTAAATCGGACGGTCGTACCGTCAAACTCTGGGTTAACAGATTTGAGATCGGCAATTGCCATGCCAGCGAACCCCAGGTGGGATTCAAGACAAGCCATGTTCAGGCTTCGCGGCTCGTCTGTTACAAACGAGCGGGATTTCGGCGGCGGCGCGCAAAGAGCCGGCCCGGATATGAGGTCGGAGAGCCTTCAGTCGGCAGGGCGATACGAAATCGTGAGCGATGCGCACCGCCGGGCGCCTCGGCTCAGTGTCTCGCCGTAGGCCAGCGTAGATCTTTTTACCGCCGTCCCACGTGTGGCCGGCAAGCTGGCAATTGGATCTCATCACAAAACTTTCTGTGCGATGTTGTCTAGCTGGGACTGGCGCATGTCGCATCTGTGACACTGTATGTATTCATCAAACCAAGACATCCGACGTTGTTCGGTAGCCCGGACTCGTTCTGTAACTAAATCAGCAGCTTGCATGTCAGATGGAACTGGCATGGGGGTTGCTATTGTCCAGCCGCACCGTGAGCGCTGAGCGCGACCAGCGGTGCAACACGGATACGATCAACTTCGCTGGAGCGTATTGGCCACCCAATCGCTTAATGGAGAGCCGATGCGGCCACCGGACAGATTATCCTTTTTCGGCACGCTTGTTGTTGTCAGATCGGCCATCATTCCGAAGGTTGAGGCGCTAGTCTGATCTACCAACGTCGTGATCTGAGCTCAAAGCGAACTCGCGAATCAAATAACTCGTGGGCGAACGCCGGCAGCGAGCACCTCGAAATCGAACATTTGATGCAGCCTCGCTTCACAGGATCCGGTGCATGCTGCGCCGGCCCGTTGAGGGAACAGAGTGTGGCATCGCTTTCGACTGTTTCCTTGATATCAATCAGAACTGATGAGGCGGGTGTATGAACAAATCGATCCGGGAGCTTCGGCTTGTGGCTGAAGCATCTGTTTTGGCGATTGGGCTGCTGATGTCGTCAGGAGCTAGCGCGGACGATGATCTGATGAGAACCGCCAGGCAGATCTTCCATCCGATTCCCTCAGTCATTCCTGCGGTAAAGGACAATCCAGTCACGCATGAAAAGGTCGAGCTTGGCAAGATTCTGTTCTTCGATCCGCGGCTATCGGCAAGCGAGATCATTAGCTGCAATACGTGCCACAATCTCGGCAGCGGCGGAGTCGATGCCGGTCCGACCTCAGTCGGTCACGGCTGGAAGATCGGCCTACGTCGGGCCCCAACCGTCTACAACGCGGTGTTCAATGCGGCGCAATTCTGGGACGGACGCGCCGCGGACCTCAAGGCGCAAGCAACTGGCCCTGTGCAGGCGAGTGCCGAAATGAATGCGACTCCGGATCATGTGCTCGACACCTTGAACTCAATGGCCAGCTATGTCGTCTTGTTCAAAAATGCTTTCCCGAACGAAGCGAGACCGGTCAGCTTTGAAAACTTTGCGAAGGCAATCGAGGCTTTTGAAGCGACTCTCATCACACCTGCGGCCCCGTTCGATCAGTATTTGGAGGGCAATACACATGCTCTCGATGATCAGCAGAAGTCAGGGTTGGCGCTGTTTATGGAGAAGGGATGCTCCTCTTGCCACAATGGAATCAATGTCGGTGGACAGGCCTACTTCCAGTTCGGCGTGATGAAGAAGCCGGACGCAACCCTGCTTCCGCAAGCCGATAAGGGCCGATTCGCGGTCACCAAGGCGGTCGGCGACGAATATGTCTTCCGCGCGGCGCCGTTGCGGAACGTTGCTTTGCGAGCCCCTTACTTCCATTCGGGCCAGGTTTGGAGCCTGAAGCAAGCTGTTGCCCTGATGAGTGAAATCCAGCTCGGCGCCAAGCTTAGCGATGGGGAAGAAAACGACATTGTCGCGTTTCTGAATTCGCTTACCGGGCGGCTACCTAAGATCGAGTATCCGATACTACCCACCCGTACGAACACGACGCCAAAGCCTTCAATAGACAGATAGGATTAACAGCACCGGCCTCATGTCTTGCCGAATAATAACATGTAAATCGGCGCCGAACCAAGCCGCTTGAACGAGTGCTGCCAATTGCTTGTAGCAAATAAGAGATTTGGTGGTTGGGTGGGGTCCCAGTCGGCGCCGATCGTGACCCCACCGCGACCAGCCTTTCTCAGTCATCTTCAGAACGTTATCGCCGCCGCTTGCTGTGGCGTGACCCCCGCGCCGAATTACAACAGCGATGGCGTTGTGAAGTCGTGCTTCGCGTATGGGTCTTTCGGCAGTCCTTCGAAGCAGGGACTCATGGGGTCGTTTTGGACCAAAACGTAGGAAACGCGGCCGTTGAGGGTCAGCGAGTCGGTCTGTGCCAGGTCGTCGTGGGTGAAGCTGACGGACGCGCCCTTGGCCTTAGCTCGCGGAACGAATCCGGTCACGAAGGTTGAATCCCGGAACTGGTAGGTGTCCAGCCGATCTCTTCTGATGAAAAGACGTTGCTGGTTCTCGCATCCACCCTTGGGCGGCTTCACTTCGACCGGCAGGGCCGGAGGAGGCCTCGAGGAGGCGACTTTGTCGATCTCGGCGACCTTGCGGTTTTTGAAGAACAGCACGTCGTTGGCCACCGAGTTCGACCGTTCAGCGAAGCTCTTTGCGCTCTCGGATCGAAGCTTTTCGGCCTCGCCAGCATCAAGTCGACCGTTGAAATTTAGATCGTACTTGGCGAGCACGGGATCTTGCGCATGCAGCCGCCAAGCCAAAGCCTCGGCTTCGTCCAGGACGCCATCTCCGTTCCGATCGTATGGCTTGGCGGAGAGGGTTTCGCCTGCGTGCGCAGCGGTTGACAGGCAGTACAGCGCGAAGACCGTCGAGACGGAAACGGCTCTCATGGTCATCCTCCTTCAGGTCACGCGCCAACCGAAGTGCCGGTACGTCAGAACGGCCGAATCGATGAGGTTTCCAAACGTCCGGATGTCGCGGATTCCGATCGCATTGGGCGCCTCGGACGGCCATGGGAATTGCACGCCGTGAAACAGTGCGCTGCGCCATGCCGGTATGTAGGTTGAGCTGATCTTGTTGATGTTAACCCAGAGGACCTGTCTCCCTGTGGCCGGATCCATAGGAAGAACGCTTCGATCGCCGTGTTGGGGTCGATGGAATGTCCCCGTCCCGGATCGTGACTGTGATCGAAATACCATTCGAGACGGTGGTAGATTTCGTCGCGCGTGATCGACCCTCCGCCGACCGCCTCCAGTACGAGACGAGGCTTTCGTGCGCGCTTCGCTACCTTCTTCGGCTTCGCCGCCTTCTTTGCCGGCTTGTTCTTCGCTGTCTTCGCCATATCCCCTCCGCCGTCGACGCGCGCGTTGCGAGCAAAGGCGCAAAGCTCTCCGGAGGGTGCTAGGGAATGTCCCGGGTTTGCCGGTCGCGGCGAACGCGCAATGCGCCCTACGCACTGGTTTCTTCGAAAATGTGACGGACGTCTTAGGGACTCCCCCAGTAGCAGTGCCCTGCCCCCTCTGATGGAGTGTTGCGGACATCGGAGAGAACATCGCATGATCGAAGCGTTTTCAGTGGCGACGGCGCACCACTTCCAAGATGCGCTGGCGTCGCAGGCCAAGCTCAGATTCGAGGTGTTCGTCCGACGAAGAGGGCTGGACCATTCGTCGTGGGACGGGCTGGAGTTCGACGAATTCGACACGCCTGCTGCTACTTATCTCGTCTGGCGCGACAACGAGCGCGTCGTCAGGGGAAGCGCGCGCCTCTTGCGCACGACTACGCCCTACATGCTTCGGAGTTATTGGCCGCATCTCGTCGAAGACGGCGTTTTGCCGGCGTCTGTCGGAATTTTCGAAGTGACGCGCGTCTGCGTCGACAAGACGGTGGAACCACGGGTGCGCGCGACGATATTTCCTGAGCTGCTCTGTGCCATCCAGGAATTCATATTGCAGAACGGAGGCAGCGGCATGATTGGAGTGACGCGCGAGCATCTGCTTGCGCACTTCGTCAGATCGGGCATCCGTTGGCTCGGCGGTGCCCGCGAAATCGAGGGCGAAATGGAAAGGGCATTCTACGTTCCCGTGGACTACATCCGACCGGCGCTCCACTGCAGAAAGCTCGGTATAGGCCCGAAAGTTCTCGCGTCTGCCTCCGAACCGCTGTCGGCCAGGAGCGCGGCATGACCGATCGTGACACTGGATCGACTTTGGGTTCGACCGACGAGGAAGCGGCGGACCACATGGCGGACGCCTTGACGTATTTGGGGCGCGTAGCCGCGGACGCGGGATATCATGCGGTGGCAGCCGACATCCTTGCGGTGCGCGACAAGCTCGCTCTGATCGCGCTTGGCGAAAAGGCACAACGGAAGAGGGCAAACGCATGAAAGTTCGCGACACATCGGCCGGACCGATCGATCACACCGCGTTCTTCGCCGAGCACGAATCCGAAGTGCGATCTTATTGCCGTCGCCTGCCATCGCTCCTGACGACGGCGAAGGGCGCTTCCGTGTTCGATGTTCAGGGACGGCAGTATGTCGATTTGCTCTCCGCCTGCGGAGCGCTGAACTACGGGCACAACCATCCGATCCTCAAGGCGGCCGCGATCGACTATCTGTTGTCGGACGGCATCGCCGCCGCGCTCGATCTACACACGGACGCAAAGCTCCGCTTCATCTCCGAATTCGAAAAGCGCGTTTTGGTGCCGCGCGGGCTCCGCTACAAGATGCAGTTTCCGGGGCCTACGGGCACGAACTGCGTGGAAGCCGCGATCAAGCTGGCCCGGAAGGCAACTGGCCGGAACGTCGTGGTCGCGTTCACGAATGCCTTCCACGGGGTTTCGTCCGGTGCGCTGTCCGCGACGGCTTCCGCAGCGTCACGACGATCAGCCAGGGGTCTTCTCCATGGCGTGGTGCGCCTCCCGTACGACGGCTATCGGGGAGCGGATGTCCGCGACCTCGCCCGCTTCGAGGCCATGGCGCTCGATCCGTCCGGAGGCATCGACCCGGTGGCGGCCTTCATCGTCGAGACGGTTCAGGGGGAGGGAGGTCTGAACGTCGCCTCGGCGGAATGGTTATCGGCGCTTGCCGCGACGGCAGAGCGTCTGGGCGCCGTGCTGATCGTCGACGATATACAGGCCGGTTGCGGTCGGACCGGCGGGTTCTTCAGCTTCGAGAGAGCCGGTCTGGTGCCGGACCTGGTATGCCTGGCGAAATCGATCGGCGGGTTCGGTTTTCCGATGTCGCTGCTTTTGATACGCCCGGAACTGGACGTCTGGTCGCCCGGCGAACACAACGGAACATTCAGAGGGAATTCGCTTGCGTTCGTCACGGCAGCCAAAGCCCTCCAGCTGTGGACGGAGGATTTCATCTCGAACGTCAATGCGAGCGCGCTGATGCTTCGGCAATGGTGCGACCGAATCGTCGGGGCGTTCCCGAAGCAATTGAAACACAAGGGCATCGGAATGATGCAGGGATTGGAGTTCGCTGTTCCGCAGAGGGCGGCGAAGGTCGCCGACCTCGCGGCGCGAAGCGGCATCATTATCGAGTGCTGCGGACCCCAAGACGAGGTCTTGAAGGTGATGGCGCCGCTGAACATCGATGCGGGGTTGTTCGCCTCCACGCTCGAGCGACTCGGCGAAATCGTCGAGTCGGTACTGCTTCGGTCTGGGGCCGTTTTGAAGCTACAACTGGATGAGGCCGTTCTTGATTCCCATGATCACTGCGGTGATTCGGTTACCGGCACCGAGCTTCCTCATCGCATTGCCGACGTGGAATTCGACGGTCTTCTGCGAAATGGATAGTATCTCGCCGATTTCCCAGTTCGTCTTCCCTTCCTTGCACCATTTGAGGCATTCGAGTTCCTGCGCCGTCAGCGTAACGCACGGAGCGTCGCGCCGGTCCGCGATCTCGCAGTACTTCAGCCAGTATTGCACGCAGAGCATGTAGATGTAGGCTGAGCGGTCGGGCATCAGGCTGCCGTGCTCGCGGAAGCTCAAACTGATGAGATCGGTCTCCCTGGCCGGTCCGCGCATCGGAATGGTAATTCCGGAATGAACGCCGAGTTCGCGGCATTTCTCGAAGAAATGGTGCTGATCGCGAGAGAAGCCCCCGCCCGAATGCGTATCCGACCAGCGGAACGGTCCCCGCGCGGTCTGCACGTGCTGCACCACCGGATCGATCCTGTCCCATTGCTCCGCCTTGTACGTATCGAGATAGCCAGGCGGAAACTGGCTCCACGGAATAGAGAGCAGACGGCCGTTGCGCGCGCGCGCGCACACCGCGTTTTCGTACCCGTCTGCGCCGGTCGCGGCGAGGAACATGTCCCTCAATATCGCTTCCGAACTGACATTCTGCGTTGCTTCGATGAAGTCCTCGACTGTTGCGACCATGGTGCCCCCCACCTTCAGTCAGTTACCCTCAATTGGCGGCTCTAAGAAACTCCATCATGTTGCCGTTGAAGACCCCTGGCGCCTGCCAGTGGGCGGCGTGGCCTGCCTCGACAAACACGGGCGCTCCGGTCCAGACGTTCTTGTAGGGAAGTCTCGCAAGATAATCAGTCCGGACAAACGGGTCCGAAGCTCCCTGAACGACTGCGAACGGACGATCATCCTCGGTGATCGTGCGGACCTCATCCGCTCCTACGCCGCGCATGCCGTTGCGCACCATCCAGTGGCGAGCATCGCCGTCGGTCCGAAGCGCCGTTTCGATCTGCTGAGCGGGCGCCAGGCGCGCGCCCATCATCGCCCGCACGTAGCGGATCGCATCCTCGCGCGAAAAGACGCGCTTGCCCGCGAGAGCGGTTGACGGCGTCCAGTTGAAGCCGGCGGCTATGCCGTCGGGGTCGAGGCTCACGGGAGGAGTGCCAGAGACCAAGAGCGATTTCACGGCACCGTACCGCGCCATCATCTCGATGCCGATATGACCACCGAGCGACCATCCGACCACGTGGTAGCTCCTGTGACCCAATTCTCCCATCAATGCATGAAGTACCGCCGCGTAGCCGGGAAAGCTGTACGTGGACCGGGGCGTTTCAGAGCGGGCGGACGATCCGTGCCCCGGAAGATCCGGGATCACGAAGCTGTAGCCGCCTGCGCAAAGCGGAGGAACTTGCTTCGCAAAGACGTCTTTGCTCGAGGAATTCCCGTGAATCAGCAAAACGGCGGTACCGCGGCTGCTCTTGTGCTCGCAATAGCTCAACCTCAAGCTCTTGATGACTCGAACAAGCGACCGCATAATTCTTTTCCGAGCCCGCAAACGGGCGCGCCTCGAAAACCATTACGCCGGAGCGTGAGAATTCACGCGTCGACGGCTACAACTCTCGGCATTATCTGTTTTGTAATTCCCGTGATTGATGCACATTGTAATCGAGACGGTCTACACGTCAAAGCGTGTAAATATCCGGCGTTGAACTCCCGGTCCTTGGAAGGCCGGGAAAGCTCGTACTTTTGTTGGTATCCCGAAGCTGTTCGACCTGCGAAGGCGCGTTCCTGCCCCGATGGGGCGACCGAAGAGGAAGAGGCGGCTGTATCGTCAAGGACGGATTGGCCGCCCGTGGACCTCACCGAGCTTCCCTCGCCCGCCCGGCGGCTACGATTGGCACGCCAGCGTCGAGAATGCCCCGTTGACTTAGGATCATCCGCTGGCCAATTCCCACGTCTTAGCAAGCGATGGGCAGCGCGCCGCTACACGTTAAAGCGTTTATGCGACATATCGCATGGTAGGCAGGAGACGGTGATGCTTTCATTGCTGATGCGAAAGGACTCCGGTACCTCGCCCAGAGGCACACTGGCGCGCAACGTCCGCCGATTGCGGCTCGAAAGCGGGATGACGCAAGAGGAGCTCGCCGCTAAGGCTGCGACAAGGCAGGCGCTTGTCAGCGCCGTCGAGGTGGAGACCGCCAATCCGACATTGGATTCGATCACCCGCATCGCCGCCGCGCTTGGCGTCGGCATAGCCGATCTCTTCGGCATTTCTCGGAAGTAAGGTTCGCCTGACCCGTCCACACCGCTGGCATCGGCGCCGCGGTTCAGGATGTCGTGCGGCGGGTAGATCTTCGTACGCTTTCCTCGGTGCGATGGGACCGTGCCTTTTCGTCGAACAAATCGGCCATGTGCACCTCGAGTGCCGCGGCGATCGCATCCAACATCAGTATGGTCGGGTTGGAGCGGGCGTTTTCGATCAATGAAACGGCCCCCTGCTCGATACCGAGGGCCGCCGCCAAATCGTCCTGGGTCAAATTCCGCGCCCGGCGCAAGCGTCTCACGTTAGCCGCGAGCAGCTTAGCCGCCCTCGCCTCTCTTTGTGGAAACCGTTTGCCGAATCCCGATCGAGCCATGGAGGCGAACGTCCGGATTCCGCAAAAATAAGACCATGTAATTTATCACATATTTGCGATTGATCATCCAGGATGCTTCCTTTCTCGGGAGGCACGAATGGGTCTTTATTCTTTGCAGGGCACGATTTCTCGATTGGGTCAGTGCGAATTCGACAACGATCTTTTATGCATACGTGGAGATCACGACGCATGACGAAAACAGAAGATTATTGAAGAAGGTCGCCGTCGCTGCTGACATCGAAGCGTCGATGGGCGTCGGCACCGCAGGAGAGTCCTTCTTCGACGACGTGTTCGTCTATGGTCGGCGGTTCTTGAACCAATTTTGGGGACTGAGAACCGCGGATCGGAGCGTAGTCGACAGCGTGGACCTTCGTAAGATCCTCGCTTCGGCAAATCTTGTCAGGGGAATTCTTCTGACGCCGTTCATGGGTTACGGCTTGCCGAATCTCCTGGCGGGGATCGGTCAAGCGTGGACACTTCTTACGGGATCCGGCAACCGCAGGGCGTTCTTCGCTGGAGGACACATCGCCTCTCCTCGCGCCATGCCGCCTCCACTGCCGCTCTCGGAGGACCTGGGACCTGCAATTCGCGGCGCCATGGAAATATTGGCGAAAGCGAGGGCGCGTGAAAGCGGCGGAAGGTGATGCGGTCCTGGATATCGGCCTTCCTTCTCGGCGCGTCGATTGCGTTCGCGCCGTCATGCGGGGCCGCAGCCCTTCGCGAGTTCTTCTCCAGCACTTCGGGAAAGCAATGCCGCGACCTGTCGAAGGAGCATCTCAGTAGGTGGGTCTGCCCGGGACCTCACGGCCTTCAGGCGACCTTCTTCGATGGGGGAAACGTTGTCGGCATCTCCTTCGGTATACCAGGCGCCGTGCCCGCAAGCACTTGGCGCGGAGCTGGACGGTCCTTCGGCGATCGGGTGCAATGGTTGCTCAACCCTTTGGGTGATGCGAAAGCAGCGATCTTAAGAACGTGGGAAGTTGGAGAAAACGACGAAACGGTTCAAGCGCTGAGAATTTTCATTATTGAAGGCCATCGTTCGTGCGAGCGAGGACAAGTGAGAGCCGATCTTCCCGGTGCCAACGAGCGCGCTCGGTGGGTGGCCGAGGTGGCGGTTTCTCGAGGCGTTACTTGTCACCGGTAGGATCGATCAACCGCGAAGGGCGGCGGCAGCACCCAGGGATTGCCCGAGTTGGCCCAGAGACGACGCAGCGGTTCTGTTTCGCACGCCGAGGCTGGCGACGCCTTGTTTCTACCGGTCGATATCAAGCACGCATAGCGCCGCCCCCTGCCAGCCGGCCATGATTTGGCGCGAAACTGACCATCCACCAAGGTTGGCGGACGGCGTCAAAGCGCTAGAGGAAGGAATTCTTGGGGTCTTCATCGCGGAAGGTTGCAGACGAGCGCGGAGGAAATATATAGAAGCTTCAATTGCCGGGATTTCGTGATTTGCTGCGATGCAAGCCAAGCGAGCGGCATCAAGGACAGCCCTCCGCTACGGATGTTGGCCGTCGGAATGGTCAATGTTCAGGAAGCACGATGCATGAAGGAGAGATTTCAGGGCGCTGCCAACCGCGCAAATCTGCTTGCTGCGCTTAGGCGCCAAGAATTCGTCGGCGGGAATCAAGAGATCGCAGAGGCCGCGGCCGACATTGGCGAGATCGTCGAATATCAGGACGGCGAAAAGCTGATCACGCAAGGGGCGGAGGACAACGAGATATTCCTTTTGCTCGCGGGCACGGTCTTGATTCTGATCAATGGCTACGAATATGAACGGCGAAAACCGGGGCAGCATATCGGCGAAATGGCGGCCATCGAGCCGTCGCTCAAGCGGTCCGCAACGGTCGCCGCCGCCGAGACCGTGGTCGCGCTGAAACTGACCAGCGCCGATTTCATGGCGCTTGGCATAAGTTATCCGCAGATCTGGTTGCCGATCGCACAGGAGGTGTCTCGACGCCTTTTTCAGCGCAATTCGACGATACCCGTGCCGAATGCAGCGCCCAAACTGTTCGTCATCTCGTCCACCGAGGCAAAGCATGTCGCGCACGCGCTGCGCGACGGTCTGAATCCGGACGTTTTCAGCACCGTGTGGGATGACGGTGTGTTCTTTGCCGGCGGCTATCCGCTCGAACATCTCGAAAAACAAGTCGCCCAATCGGATTTTGCTATCGCGATTGCCGAGCCCGACGACATTGTCCGATCACGCGGCCACCAGTCGCCCACCTTGCGCGACAACGTCCTGTTCGAGCTCGGACTGTTCATGGGCAAACTAGGCCGTCACCGTGCCATCGCGGTGCATCCGCGCGTCAAGGATCTCTGGATTCCTACCGATTTGCAGGGGTTGACCGTGATCCCCTACGAACCGGGTGACGAGAGCACGGTAAATCTGCGCTTGAAATCGGTATGCGAAGCCGTCCGCAAACTGGTCCAGGTGCGGGGCGTCCGCATATTCAACCCGGCATAAATCCCTTAAGCCAGCGGCCGATTTCGCGAAGCCTGCTCTCCGCGTGGCCGCCGTTTTCCAGAACTACCTGCACCTCCTCGGGCCTCCAGGTTGGCCGGAACACGGACGCAGAGAGTTGGACGTTGCCGATGAAGCCGACGCGGGCGATGACGAGGACTGCAAAATTTACGCCGACGTCTGCCCTTTCGACGAGAGCCTGCATGGTCGCGATATCCTTAGGGCTTGGGAGGGGTTCGAAGCTCGGATGCGAGTGCCATTCGCCCAGGTAGTTGTAGCGAGTGAAGTCGGCGCCCGTCCTGGCGAAGAAGGAATCGAGCTGGGCTTGATGCTGCGTCGGATCGCGTACGAAATGAGCGCTCGAACCGCCCGTGCGCTGTACGGTGACGTCGACCACGCGAAACGTTTCCTCGCCGACATGCTCACCGAGCAGCAGACCGCCGATTTCCCGCCGCCTTGCTCGGCGCATTTCGCTATGGAGTTGTTTCAGGACCCGACGTGGCAGCAGCAGTTTCATTTATCAGCTTCTTGAGAAGAGCCTGGATGCGTTCTGTCTCTAGTCTGGCAAGTTCCAGGTCCGGGGTGGACGGAAAAGTCGCAGCGGCAACGCCGACATCGATCGGCCTTGTATCGAATGGCTGCTGAAAGACCCAACGCTGCGACAAACCTATCATGTAGACAGAAGTCGGGAACATAGAGGGGGCCCGAGGTATCAGCGTGTCGATGGCCAATCGTGCGGCATGCGCCGCGATCGCGGTCACATCCGCGTCGTCGGCGATCATGGGGCCGTCGTCGCCGCGCGTCTCGTAGTCCTGGCCTGCGCGTTCGGGCGGCAATCCTTGATCGACGGACCACTGTTCGATCTGGGCTCGCATCGTCGCGGGATCCGGTTCGATGCCGTGCCGATGGCGAGCGATCAGGCCGCCGAATCCTCCTCCGAACACTCGCGCCCACACCATTGCCTTCCTGCCAACGCTCACGGCAGCGCAAAGATAGTTGAAGACGCGAGCATCCGCGGAGACATCGACGATGAGGTCGAACGTGCCCAGGGCTTCAATCAGGGTTTCGACGCTGTCGCTCGAATGTTGTCCGCCCAACCGGTATTTCCGGACGTCGCGCGCGGCATCGGGATTGACGAGTTCGATACGACGCGCGACCGCATCGACTTTATGATAGCCGACTTCGCGCCAATCGAGATCGTTGCGGACGACGTTATCCGGTAGCATGACGTCGTCATCGACGAGCAGGAATTTGCAGACGCCAGCGCGCGCGAGCATTGCCGCGACTTTGCTCCCGAGCGAACCGCAGCCGACGATCGCGACGCTGCGTGCCGCGAGAGCGGCGTGTTCCGGATCGAGGCGCCCCACTTCGCGCTGCGGCAAGACCATGCTCAATCGCTGGGCCGTGTTGTCGTCCCAGACCGCGTAGCCACGAAAGACCTCGCCTTTAACGATGAGCACGTACCGAACGTCCGGTACGCTAAACCCGATCGCAAGCGCCGCGTCGTACAGGTCGGCCCGCGTGGTTACGCGCGGCAGCGGCTGATCGCCAGGCCAGCACAGGATCATTGCCTGGAGGGCATATCCTTCGTCGACGACAGTCCGCGGCACCGAGGCGTCGGTCCATTTCTCGCCGGCTAGGTCCATTGCCCAATCGAGCACATAGACCGCGGACCGCTCTCGATAGGTCCCCACGACGGAAGCTTCGCACATTTTTCCGGCCGCCAAGGTCTTCATGAACGAGGCCGCGGAGCGCGTGAGCACAAATCGCATGCGCTCGCTTCGGAGGTCCTGTCCGAGGGTGGTGGCGTGGCGCGAGGCGACCATGCCGTTCTCGCCTGACGGCGGATTTTCGACCAAGAGCAGACGATGGGCGCTCTCGATCATGGCAGCGCCCGTGATATCCGGATGCCAATTGTCGGCGCCGAATTCCAAGCACAGTTCGCCGCCCGCTCCCCATTGATGACTCGACCACCTGGCGGTCTCGTCGCGCGGGAGGACCAACGGCGGCGAATGCGGGAAATGGTTCGGATAGCGCAGCGAGATCACGTAGGTTCGGTCGCCGATCCTTATGTCCGCGTCCCAAATCTGACGTAGCGACGTGTCCATTCGCCATTCGCCGGGAACGAGCCAATCCGCGCGCGAAACCAGCGCCTCAAGTTCGGCCCTTTCGCGTTGGGCACGCTCGGGGTGCTCGACCGACCAGATCACGCAAAACCGTCGGGGGTCGAAGGACCGGTACGGCGATTCGGAAAACTGAGTGGGGGCGCCACCGCTGCGGCAGGCTTGAGCAGTCCCGCCGAATCCATCGCCTTGGATGCTTTTGCTGCCTTGTCATCCTTGGCCGAAAGCTCTTCGACCGCAGCTTCATAGTACAGGTTGGATCGTTTGCGGCTAGAGCCGAAGATGTTCCTCACGGCCTCCGTCGCTGCATCATAGGCTTTCTGGCCAATCGCGGTTTCGGTTCCGGCGGAACGCTTCTGCTCGTTCGCGGCGGTCACGACTCCACGGCTCACCGAGCAGCGCACCAGATCACCTTTCATGCCCAGGCGGGTCACGGTCATCGGTCCATACTCGAAGCCGATGGCGAGGCCAAGGGTCGTAGCATCGGTCCCTTTGTCCTTGAGCCTCTTCAGCGCCAGATCAAAGCTGCTGCGCATAGCGGAGGCGCACAGCGTCGCGTTGCTGATCGTCTCCTCGGCTTCCGTCGTTTGCGCCGTCCCCTCGACCAGAAGGCCATGCACGCAGTCGCCGATATAGCGAATTTTGCGGCCCGCGAAATCCTCATGCAGCACGGCATCGAGCTCGGTGCGCAAGATGTCGAGCGCCCGCACGACGTGTTTGGCGTCCGCGTCGGTCGTGATGTTCTTGCCTACATATGCCGTGAATCCGTCGATGTCGGCATAGATGGTTGCGGCATCTTGCCGGCGGGAATTCTTCACCGATAGTTCTTCGATATCGAGCGTCCGGAAGGGCGGCGTGTGACCGGAAAACTCGAAACTCCCGATCGGATTCTTGTCGAGATCGTCTTTCCATTCCTTCACGATCTCATCCGCGTTCACGCCCAGTTTTGCCTCGTCTTGCGATGCCTTGATCTCGGTCGGTGTAAGCGGAGTGGTATCCTCGTTCTTGACGTCGGCCAGGCCGATTGCCTTGCGGGCCTTGTTGGTGAGGTAAATTCCGGTCGACTTGCCGCCTCCGGAACGCTTCGCCGCATAGTTTGCCGGCTCGCCCAGGAATAGCGGCTCCCGATGCCCCCGACGTCCGTTGTTTACGGCAAGCGCCAGGCCGGTGTCGATTCCCACGCGCATGTCGGCGGCGGGATGATCGGCATCTTCGCCGGTTTGAGCCAGCACGTCGATGACAAGTTGCCCAACGGCAACAGCCTTATGGACCCGCTTCGCCTCGGAATCATACGGCTTGGTTACGACCGAATGCAGACGCTGGTTGTGGAAATCGACGAAAAGGGCATCCACTCTCTGCAGCACGCGATGCACAGCCCGGTAATGCAGATTCAAGAAGCGCAACGTTCGACGATGGCAAGTCTCACCTTCTACATCGGTCACGTGCAGCATGTCATTGAGATTCAGGATATCGGCGTAGAGATGCACGCCGTTGACCCGGTACGCCACATGCCGAGGCAAGTTACCGAGATCGGTGTCCCGCACGTATTCCTTGATTTCGATGTCTTTCAGCGGAAGCCCATCGATCTTGGCATCAAGGCGCTTGGTCGCTCGATCCCTATTCCATGTCCGCGTACCCATTTATACCTCGATGCCATGCTCGATCGCGCGGGTGCGATCATCATGTGTTGACGGAATCCGATTAGGTCTGGTTAACCGAAGTGGTTCTGAGCAAGGTTAATTGCAAGCTGTTATCCTCAGATTTCGCATCTCGGCCGAACCAAGGGCGCACGAGCGATGCGTCCTCGGTCGCTATCCTAGTTATCGCTGACCGAGTTGTGCCTTCAGTGATCGATGGAATTCGCGGAAAGCCGTTCTCCGGGCTGAGGAAGCGGAAGCCGTGGCCCTGCGTACTGATTCTTCCTGTACCAGGCGCGTGCTCTTCGAAACCGACGCATACCGGTCCACGTCCTCCTGCGACTGCAGGTACGGCCACTTCCGCAGGAATTCCGGTATCGTGGCCGGCGGATTGATGAAGGACGCCAGCGGTCGTTCCTTTTCCGTCGCAACCCCGATCTCCCACGGTACCCATTGGGATTCGCGCGTCTTGGCCGAGATAACCGCAAGCAGCTGCGTGCATTTCTCCATCTCGGCGCGAATATAGTCCGCTAGATCCGGCCCATTCTTTTCCATGTTTCGGTCGATGACGTCGAGGTACACGTCTATCTGATGATGGATCTTCAGCCTGTAGGCGATGGCGCCCGCGACTTCCGAGTCTTCGTTCTTGTGTGACAGGAATACCTTGATTCCGGACATGGCGATTTTGGCCTTTCGGGTCGTTTTAGACGGTTCTGCGAGGCAGGATTTCTCAGATGCGCTTCAGATTTGCGAGCTTGCGATAGTGCGCGCCTAGCGCCGTTAGCTTGCAGCCCTTCGAGTCGATGGCGGCGTAGTACATGTGCTCCGCCTCGACTGGAGCTATGAGCCCTTGCCTGTTGCACATCTGAAGTTCCTTGAAGATCGCTACGTGTTCTGGGTCCACCGGTAGGTTACGGAGGTGCTCCGGAATATTCTCCCGGTCCGGCTCGTAGGATGGGTCGAGCGGGTAGATGTAGTTTGCGGTCGGAAAGTATTCGGGCAACCGCCGCAGCACTTCGGACGGAATCTTCGCGGGCACCTGGCGCAGCGTTACGAACGTCTGCACGTTCGCCTTGTAGATCGGTCGCTGCTCCCATTCGCCCAGCGTCTGGTCGATCAGCGAGTACAGCGCAGCAGGCGTCACGTAGCCGCGGACGTCGGAGGCGCTGCCGGTCAATCCTTCCAGCAAAAGACCGGTGAAAAGCCCGTGTTGCCCGTCCTCGTCGGCGAGCCCATCCCGGTGACATGCCGTCAGGATAGTGACACCCGTGCCGATGACGGAAACCTGCCCCCGCGAGCCCAATTGGGGCACCTCGCCGGCAAAGCCGGAATGACAGCTGTCGAGGATGATGACGGTTGATTTCACATGAGGATAGGCCTTGTTGGCCAGTTCCAGAACGTCACCCAGTGCCACTCCCCATGCGCCTTTCGCGTGGTTCTGACTGAGCAGGAAGCCGGCGTTTGTTTCCTCGTTGATGAGACCGTGACCAGCGAAATACAGGACCACCGTATCGGCATCGCCCTTGAAGAGCTGGGTAACGGCGTCGAACATCAGGGCGGTTGTGACGACCTGGCTGTCGCTTGTCAGCGCCATTACCGAGAAGTTGGGGTCCCCGTTGGCATGCGTCTCCAGCAACCGTTTGACCGCCAAGGCGTCGTTGACGCACCCGGACAATGGCGAATCCTGATAATGGTCTATGCCGATGACCAGAGCCCGGCCGGCCGTTTTCATCGACCGCCCCCGATCAGCGCCTTCAGGTTCTTCCAGGTCCACTCGTACATCTTGTCGTCGGTCTTCGCCGACTTCGGCTTCTTGCATCCGCCGTCCTTGTAGCCCTGGAGCAGGAAATACGGGACCTTCTCCTCTTGCGCAATCTTGACCTCGGCCGACACGCCCGCTGCGGTGTCGGTGGTCTTGCCGCAGATGACGGCGACGGTGTCGACACCCTTGATTCGAGTGCGCGCCTTCTTTTTCCAATCCTCGCTGATCGCCTCCTTGATGGACCAGTCGGCCAGCTCGAAGGGGCTGTCTTCGAGCTTGGATTGACCGACCAGAAACTCCTTGAGGGTCTCGTCGTGATCGTAGTCGAAACTGATGAAAACCTTGGTTTTTGCCATCTTTAACTCCCGAGTGAGCGCGGGAGTGCGGCCCCGACGTTCCGTTTTTGTAGGCTGTACCTAGGGTTACCCCGAGTATCACGATCCGTTCGCCGGCGTTCATCTGCCGTCGTTGGGAACGGGCTCGGCCGCAGCGGCTGCTGCGAACTGGTGGCCTCGGGATAGTAAGCTCGCGACCCGCACAGTGTCGGACCGGCCTAAGCAATTTTTTTCCGACTTGGGCCGGGTCGTGAGCTAACTTAGGTGGATGGAGATTTTTGGTGGAGAGGACGGCAGCACAGCCGGCCAGGGCGGATGCGCTGCGGGCCCTGACCGACGAGCAGCGGATCAAACTGGAAGTCGACGCTCGGCTTCGGGCCCGCGGTACGTCGTTCGATTTCGAGGACCTGCTTCAAGGGGCGTATGAACGATGGATGACTTCGGACAAGCCCGTGACCGGCACAGCGGAAACCTACGGCTTTCTTCGCGGCGCCATCAGGAGCATCGCCTCCAACGAGCGCCGGCACGCCGCGACGATATGTCGTGTGCATGGCGAGCGCTTCACGGCCGCCGAAGGAGATCCGGATCCGGCCGAAAACGTGGCCGACCCGACGGCCTCGCAGGAGAATTCACTTGTTTTGAATCAGTTCTACGACCTTTGCGCGAACGATCCGGAAATCCAGACGTTGTTGATGCTTCTGGATGAAGGCGCCGAACGCGCCGAAGTGCTCCAAGAGCTCGGTTGGGACGTAACCAAGTACGAGACGGTCCAAAAAAGGAAAAGAAAGATGGTGGCCCGCCTGATAAATGAGGGAAAGATATGACCCGCGCCGGCCGCCCTCCCCTCCGGACCAGACTCCTGGACGAAGTTCTCGAGGAAATGCACGCCTTGGAAGGCAAGGCGCTGGAGGAGTTTCTTGCCGAGACTGGCTTCGATCGCGATGAATTGCTTGCGAGTTACGACCGGTCGTATCGGTCCTTCGAGGCCGCTGCCGGCCGCAGGCAATTCGAAGCGGCCAGGAGGAGGCTTTCTCGAGATGCAACGAATAGGCGCTCGTTGAACATCGAAGCATCCAGGAAGCGCAGCGTGTACGCCGCGGTCAAGGAACACGTGGCGGTCACCGGCGCGATGATGGTCGCCGCACGCAACAGGAAAATCGAGTCGCCGGAGGATTTGGACAGCTTCCTGGAGGCTTGTCTGATGCTTGGTGTCATAGACGAGAACGGAAACTTGAAGGACTGAGTGCTTGAAGCCCGCAGAGAAGCTTCTAGTCGATTTGGGAATCGCCGACCCGCAAGACATCGACCTTCCCGCGATTGCGTTCTGTGTCGGTGCCGAGGTCCATTATCGACGCCTTGTCGATTGCGAGGCCCAGATCATCGGCTTTCGCGAACGTGCGGTAATCTACGTGGACGATCGCGTAACGAAGCCGAGGCGAAGATTCAGCACCGGCCACGAGCTGGGCCATTGGTATCATGATCGCGGCTCCTCGTTTGTCTGCAGGTCCGACGACATCGGCAAACCGATCGATGAGCGCTCTAAGAACGCCGAACGTGTGGCGGACGCCTATGCCGGCGATCTCATCCTCCCGCCGTTCATGATCACGCCGAGACTCGCAACGCTGGGCGACATTACGTTGGAGGGGATCGCAGCTCTCTCCCACGATTTTTCGACAAGTCTTACCGCCACTGCCATCCGTGTCATACGCATGACAAGACAGCCCTGCGTCCTGGTCGCGCAGGATCTCGGAGGAAGGCGCTGGCAGTGGCCGAGCATCGTTTGCGGCACTTTAAAGGTTCGCGACGATATCGACCTGCGCTCTAGCGCTGCAACGTCGCTTGCGGGAACCAACAAGATCGGCCCGGCTAGGAAGGAGCCGGCGCACTATTGGTTCGATCGCCGGCACATCGAACAGTTCGACGTGCGGGTGCAAAGCGTTCGGACGTCCGAGGGCGAGGCTCTGCCGCTTCTGAGAATCCTCGATGAAAGGATGATAGAAATATATGGTTGAGAAAGTCGGCGCTTTCAGGGGTTATTGGCTTTCGCCACCGAGCTTCGTTTCCGGCACGACATCCAAGGCATTCAGGACGACCGGCAAATAGCGCATGACTTGATCGCGGTCGCTTTTCTTCTCCTTCTCGTTGAGATCGGGATATGCGGTGGCTGACTGCCGCTCCCATTGCGACACCAGCATCGGCGGGATAGTGAGCGAGCCGTCCGGCCGGCGTTCGCACTGCTCGTGCATATAGCGCTGCCAGTGTGACCAACGCTCATGCTCGATGCCGGCGAGGGTTTCGATCAGTTCGTCGATCGCCTTCTGTGAGATGGGCGTGCTCATTGGGTCAGATCCGATTGTTTGCGACCAGTCTCCGGTAATGTTCGCCCAGCGCGGTAAGACGAACGGTCTTGCCCTCCATGGCCGCATGCCACATGTGGGGGGCACCTTCCGGAACGAGCAGGCCAACTCTGTTGTATTTCTGCAAAATGGCGAAGATCTCGGTTTATTTTGGGTCGGGCGGCGGCACGTAGCCGGGCGGGGGCGTGGGGCGTTCCGGCTCGAAGGTCGGATCGAGCTGGTAATGGTGCCCAGCCGCCGGAAAGAAATCGAAGATGCGCCGTAGTTCCGACAATTCGAGCGACGGCTGTACGCGCCGGAGAGAAACGAAACGCTTGACGTTCGTCTTGAAGACAGGCCGCTGCGTCGACCAGTTACCCAGCGATTGGTCGACGTGGGCATAGACGGCGCCGGGAGTTATCTCACCCATCAGATTCGCCGCTTCCCCTCCCAGGGAGTCGACCAGCAGGCTGGTGAACAAGCCACCTCCATTGCTTTCGCTGGCGTATTGTTCGGCGGTCGATGCCGTGAGGATGGTAACTCCGTCGCTGATCTCCGCAGTGCTTGTGTGCGTCGGATGCGAGCCGGCGATGCCACCATGGCAACTGTCGAGCATGATGATCTTATTCTGCGCTTTGGACAGATGAGCCATGGTCATGATTTCGCCGAGCGGCACCCCGTCATGCCCCGTCTTGCAGTCTCCGGCGCATAGATAGCCGCCCGTCGCTTCCAGATGGCCGTGGCCAGCGAAGTATAACAGCGCAACTTCGATGCCGCTGTCTGCGGCGAACAGCTGTTCGATCGCGTCCCGGAATTCCTGACGGTCGACGATGTCGGCAGGCCCCGTACCGGTGATCAGCCTCACTTCAAAATTGAGGGACCCGTCCGCGTTCCGCTCGAGCATCGCCTTGACGGAATGTGCATCGTTGACCGCACCCGTGAGCGGTGTGATGTAGTCGTAGTGGTCGATGCCGACGATGAGCGCCTTTCTGGTCATGCGGATCTCACAGCGTATTGATGAAGTCTTTTATGTTGTCCCATGTCCAGACCGTGGTATTCACGCCTTCAAGATTGGTGCGGTCGTCGCCGTAAGCCCAAATGCCGCGCAGCGGCTCTTTTTCTTCTTTGGCGCACTGAATCTCCCACTTCTGTCCGCTGGAAGATAGGGAGTTCTTGCTGACCAGCGCTATCACACCATCGGATCGCCGGATCCGCGTGCGCACGCGTTCTTTCCAGGCGGTGTCGTACGCTTCCTTCACCGACATGTCGATGTACTCGAAAGGCGATCTCGTGTGCAGCGATTGGCCTTTCATAAAATCGCGCTGCCGCTCGTCTTCGATCGCGAAGGCAACGAATACCACTTTCTTGTCCGCCATTGGGGTCTCCAACACTGGGGCCGACGAACCACCCGGCACGGCCCTGGCTCCGTTTAGCCGCTGACGCGACCGAGATAACCTAGTGGACACCCCGGGGTGTTCCCGAGAACCGCGCGTTCGGAACGGAATGCCGCCCCAAACGGACTAAGCGGCCGCGCGCGAAACCCGCCGCAGCCGCGGGCCGATTGCGAATCCATGGATCGACCATATGATCATCGAAAACCTCAACGAGGCGAATCCTCCCGACATGACGGATTTCTTCATTAGCTACAACAAGGCCGACCGGACGTGGGCCGAGTGGATAGCATACGTTCTCGAGGACGCGGGGTTCAGCACGTCGATCCAGGCGTGGGATTTCCGTCCGGGAACCAACTTTGTGCTGGAAATGCAGGAAGCGGCCGCGGAAGCGGTCCGGACCCTATTGGTGCTTTCGCCGGACTACCTGACATCCCAGTTCGCGGCCTCGGAATGGGCCGCCGCTTTTGCTCGGGATCCACGTGGCGTCGAGGGCAAGGTCGTGCCGGTGATGGTTAGACCTTGCGAGCCCAAGGGGCTGCTTCGGCAGATCGTTCGCATCGAGTTGGTCGGCCTCGAGGAAGATGAGGCCCGCCGGTGGCTGCTGAAAGGCATCGAGCAGCGACGCGCCAAGCCCGAAGCTCAGCCGCCGTTTCCAGCACAGCCCGACGGAAAGGTGGCGACCGCTTTCCCCGGGCCGCGCTCCGCAACGGCGAATCGGCGTGACAATCCCTACCTGCCGCACATCGGACGCAGGCCTTCAGACGCAGAGCGTCGCCGATTCATCAGAAACTCGTATGCCGCGATCACCGACAAGTTCCGGAACGGCTTGGAGGCTCTGAAGGCTCGCTATGATTTCGTCGAGACCGACATCGAATTCCGCGGCGAAATGGACTTCGTCGCCGAGGTGTTTATGCACGGCAACAGCGAATGCGCGTGTCACATTTGGTTGGGCGGAGCGTTTTCGCGCGACGCTATTTCGTATTACGAGGGACGTTCGTTTTCCGGAAACGCGGTCAACGAAATGCTCTCGGTGACCGATGATGCCTTATTCCTCTGCGCCACGATGGGCTCGGCGTTCGGCCACTATGACGACGTCGATCTGAAGCACTTGTCGCCGGAAGCTGCGGCTGACTACCTCTGGCGTCGATTTGTCGAACCGCTGGAACGAATATCTCGTCGATAAAGTCGCATATTTGGTTTCGGATCATCGAGACTTTGGTCGAGCGAATATGACGCTACCGGCGCTGATAGATTACCAAGCTATCGGCCATCGAACGGAGCTGGCGTCTGCGTTTCGGATCGGCCGGTTCGTGGATGCTGAAGGTGAATAGAACGGCCGCCTCGGCGGTGATTCCCGCCAGATACGTCGTCTCGTAGTTCGGAACCTCCGAGTTCTTGCGTATTCCCTCTACCCAATCCGTACCTGCGATGCGTACGCGTTTGAGGGATACGAGTTCGGCTTCGCCGCTTTTGTTGCCAACCGCTGGAATAGGGCCACGAAGATGGTCCTCATAAGCATCGAGGGTGTCATGAGTACCCCGATGCTTCATCGTAAAGATGACGATGGAAGCGAACGGTGGATGCCCACTGTCGCAGATATAGTCCAGTTGCTCCCGCCGGCACGTCCAGCCTGGTGGCACGGCAAATGAGAAGATCGCCGTTGCGTACCTTCGTGGAGCCTCGGGGACCAAAAGATACGCCAGGCCTGCGCCGGCACCGCACAGCAATAGTCCGACTGAGACGAGGGAAAGGGCAAAGGCGGTCACAAAGCTTCTGCTCATCTTATCGGTCCAGGTAACCCTTGCCGGTCTTCGCGACGAGGTCAGCAGCTTCCGAATAGCGCCGCGCCAGCCCCTCCGCGTCCGCCTTCTTCCCATCGATCTGGTCGAGCATGGCCTTCGCTTTGGCTCTGACTTCGTCCGCCGCGCCTTTCTCTTCCCTTTCGAACAACACTTGCGATTTAAGTGCGACAGTGACGACGTGTTCCAGCTGCATCGAGAGACGCTCTTGCCGACTAAGCGCAATACTCCCCGCCTCTATGGACGCATTGACCGTATCCAGTGCAGCATCATCTTGCTTCGCCTGAAGAAACTCGACTGCCGATTTCTGCAATGCCCTGGCCGCCGTTTCCGGAATTTCGTGCTCCTCTTTCATCTTCTTCGCAAATTCGAGGGCGCGCGTCGCGAAATCCGACGCCACGCGGCCTGCGTTTTGTATATCGGTCCGAATCGCGCGTTCCAGCGTTGCGCGCCGGGCCTCCACGACCGCAAGCGCGTCGTCGGCCGCTCCCGTTCGCGCGAACCCCTCCTCTGCAATCTTCGTCGCCGCCGCCAGCATTTCGGCGGCTCGATCCGGCTCCTTCAGCCGATCATGCGCGTCCGCCCGTTCCGCGCGGCACGCGACCAGCGCCAGCGCCTGCGGCGGAGAAGGAGCTCGGTCGGCGAGTGAATCGAGCAGATCGCAACTGCTGGCCAAGAGATTGTTTCGCGCCTCGCCGGGCTGTAGCGACCGGATGGTTTGGATCGTCCTTTCTGTCGCGAACACGCTGCGCGAAAGCGCATCGAGCGCGTTGTTGCGGCTCAAGAATGCGAACACGGCGGTCACGGCGCCGATCACCGCGATCGCCGAACCGGCGGCCAACCCGAGCCGGAACTGCTGCCTTCGCTCCTCCTCCCGCCTGATGGCAGGCATGTCCTCGGACGTCAGCCCGAGAAGCGGCGCAACGATCTTGACGGTCTCGTCGGCCAGCCTTGATGCCTTCGCCGGATTGAGAAAGGCGAAGGGACCGTATCCCCTCATGTCTATGATTTCGATGTTGGGATAGCGAACGGCGAGATCGCCCGGCAGAGGTCCGGCGAACGCGCCGGCCGCCCGCACGAGAATGATGTTGCCCCGATTCGGGCCCGCCTCGAATGCTTCTATTTCCCGACGCATCCAATCGTTGGTCGCCTGCTCCCTGGGGGCGGCATCCGGCGTTGCCACGACGATCAGATAGCGAGAAGACATCAGCACGGGCAGCGTGACGCGCTCGAAGAAGTCGTTGGTGGCCCGTTCGTAGATCGTGTCCAGATAAACCCGCAGTTTGCCCACGGGACTCTCCACCTCGCGGGGTGGACGATAGTCCTGCAAGAGGCGCCTGATCCGTCGCGCGGCGAGTGCGCCGTCGGATCGTCGGTAGCATACGAATGCGTCGAAGGCGTTCATCGCAGCTCACACGTCCAGGGTGGCACTCGCAGTGTGGCCTTGAAGGATGGGACCGGACAAGCTTGGCGTGCAAGGGAATCCCCTAGCTTCCCAGACCGCTTGCGAGCATTAAGGTGGATGTTTTCGGGAGCGCGACCGGTTATGGCGTGCGGGAAATCCATTCCGAGCTTGTTAGCCGCGGCGTTGCTGTCGCTGATGGCCTGCATGGCGTGGGGTGCCGTCTTCGACCAGGGAGACGGTCCCGACAACAAATTCCTGAGCGCAGTCGAGCGGGTTCTCGACCTGGCCGGATTAGATGTCGTGTTGGGGGACGCCTCCGCCTTAAAGCCACCGGACAAACCGAGGCTCGCTTCGCTCGCGGGTTATGCTCCGAGAAGGGAGAACTGGAACAGTTTCACGAAGGAAGGCTGGGCGTTGGCCTTTGCGGACGGACGCGCAGGAGTGCTCTTCGCTTATCGTCCTAAGGGGGTGCCCAAGCGGCTGGCCAAGAAGAAGTCGGATTGCGATCGCACGAAGCCTCCGGGAGATGAGGAGGCATGCCGGTTCGTGAGAGATTGGTTGAACGCCGCGCCGGACGATCGCGTTTTCATCGCCTTCACCAAAGAGGATTTCGACGCGGCCGCCAAGGCGAAGGACGCCCTCGAAAAATCAGGGTATGTCGTGTTCATGTTCCTGAAAGGAAAGAACGAACGACCGTGGGCGAGCCCGGCCCTCGTCGGCGAGGTATTCGCACAAGCTACGCATCGGCTGGTGATCGATACTGAGGCCGCGCGCGGAAGCGCAGGGGTACGTTTCGAGAGTCTCTGCTGCGAGCCTCTGCTTCTCCCGCCCTATCCCGACACGAAATGGTCGCGGGCACTAGCCGGCAAGAAGTGATCCACCGGGTCCGCCCGCGACCTAGATTGGAGCCTTCTACTTCACCGTTTTTTGGAAGGCGCTCGGAACAAGAGTGACGTCTACTCGGATATCTTTAAGGAGATGAAGGAGGCCGGCCTCGTTCAGGAAGCCATGGTCTTCGCGTTAGACCAAAAGGCCCTCAAGATTGCGCTATACGGCGACACTCTCTTGAGGATGGATGACGGTATCAGTTCGGTGCATTGAGCAGGACTGCCGGACTTGCCCTTCCATGGTTTTAGTTAAGCTGGCTCTTCGTACCGAAGATTGGGCGATTAAGACCATTTGCGGTCATTCGCAAAAGTGATCACCGCAACCGTTCGCTTAACGAGAGGCGTTCGCAGTGCGCCATCGTCGGCCTGCGTCCCGCCGAGGTCGCTGGAGACGCCGACTATTTGCTGGAGCAGCAAGCGAAGTTTCGGAAAGCACGATGGCCGGAGACGGCTCGGACGCCATTTTCTGCGCTTGCTGCACTTCCGAGTCAGTAGGCTTGCTCTCCATCAGGTCGAGCGCCGATCGCCCCGCGTCGGTGATCGCCGCCGATCCGCCCCAGAGATTGGCGGTCCTTGTGGTGGGTCCTTATAGGAACTCCGCCATGTATCGCGACCGATGCGACGAATGGGTATTACGGGCTTTTGGCACCGCTTGGATGTTCGATCGGGTAATGCTTGCGGTCCCGGAGTAGGCTTACGCCTCGATTTATGCGAACCGCGTCGAGCAGCTTTGTCGATCGATCGGAAAGATCCGACGGAGTGCCAGGCTGCCGAGCGTGGAGGTCCGTCATGTATATGTTGACCCACTCGATCCTAAGGACTCCGCCGCATTGGCTCGCCTTGCACCTTGATGGCGGCGACCAGGTTGACAGGGGTCTGCCGGGCCGTCGTATCCAGCAATCGCAGGCTGCCGTGACGAGCCAAACCTCCTCATTTGATATGGCGCGACCTCGTTTTCGTACGAATTTATGTACACGGTGGCCGCCTGCTTTCCTCACTCTCCATACAAGTCATTGATATTTTCAAACATTCTTAAGATTGGAAACGGGCGATCAAGCTTTTGAAATACCACTTTGTCTTCGGGGCGGAATGGACTTCGGCACTACCCGCGATCATCATTCTCGTCTATCAGGTAATGCGCATCATCCTGACCGTGCGGATCAGTCCGCTGATCGAAGCAGAACGGGGCACTGGATGGACTCCCGCACGCTCATCCTATCAAAGGTACATATGGTTTCACGTTGGCTCGCAAATTCTCGGCGGAATCGCGATCACATCGTTCGCATGGGAGGTCTGGCAACTCCTTCAGCAAGAGCCCTTGATGATCTTGCGGGCACGGCCGGCTGCTGCTGGTTAGCGCCTGGTTCGGGGGATAGCGTTTGAAGACGATGCTGATGCTGCAATCGACCTTACTGCGCTGCTATTGGCTCGTACTGAAACTGAAGCTTCGCAGGACGATTCAATTCGCTCGCCAACATCCTTTGGCACTGGGAAGCTGGATCGTGTCGACTGCTTGCCTTGTGGTGAGCTTGTCGTTCGTTTTAAGCACCGGACCGGACATCCAGAACTACATCTATGCTCTCATCCGCAGCGATTCGCCATCGATATACGGCTCGGCCTATCAGGACACCCTGGCAAGGTTTCCGAGCCTTCGACAATGGCTGTTGTCGGCCTTTCAGTGGCCGTTTCTGGCGATGGCATCGGTCATAGTCGGTCTTTCCTTCGGTCGAACCGGCGCGAGAAATGTCTTCGTGGCCGCAGTCGTTGCTTCCTACTTCTCGCTGGTGGCCTGCGACCTGGCGATTGGAATGCTCGAAGGCGTTATTTCGGCACCTTATGTTTTGGAGAACCTGATTGCGGATGCGGCGGGAGCGATCGTCGTTGCGTTCGTTCTGGTCGCCATCATGATGGCGGGGCGCGGCTGCTATACTCATGTGCGCGGACCGAAGATCGCGCGTGGTGTGGCCGCCGCGTTCGTCGTTCTCGTTCTCGGGATCAGCATTGGCTCGACGGTGTTCCATATGGCCGAATTCCTTTATCGACCCATTCCGGTGCGGTTGGATGCGATACTCGACGCTCCCGTCAACGGAGTGATCGGAACCAAGGGAGTAGCCGCCGATGGACACAGGAAGCGACGCCGCGCGCAGGACGACGAGGACCGTGCTCCTTTTCAGATCTTTCCCTCCCAGATCGAGAACGGCTCGCTTCGTTGGAACAGCCCGGGGGACGACAACAAATTCGCTGTGCAATGGAGCAAAATTGCAAAATCGGGCAGGTTCGATGCCACGATCGAGTTCTACGCGGATTGCTTCGGCGACGGGATGAACACTGCGAGCTCGGTCGAGCGTCATCGCATCGGTATCGAAGACCTGACCGAACTGTCCGTCTCGCTAGATGCTGGTCCTGCCGAGTTCGGTACCCTCGATCGGGCGAAGACCAGCGGCACGATGACCACGAAGTTCGGTTCGTTCGCGATGTATTCGCTTGATCTGGATTCCGGCTCGCAGAGAAGCAAGACGACGCAATTCGTCGACAAGGACGCCTCGATAGCCGTCAAAAGCGAGGGACGCAGCCTCGGTTTCTATCTGAATTCCGTGCTGGCTTCCACGTCCAACCCCGGCATTACGGCTTCCGGTCGCACGGCAACCATCAAGGCGGATAGCAAGACCTATTCGATTCAAGCCGCCAAGCCTCGAGGCACCTCGAAGACGATTGGCCAACTCGCATGCAGGTCGGTCGATGCCGTGGGGGCCGTGAAGCGTGATCGCGTCATTATCGGCGGGGCGGACGCCTACCTGGGCTTGGTCGTTCGGCTCAACAAGCGACAAGAGCCGGCTTCTGTTTACGGCGTCGAGGAGAGCGCTCTCAAGATTCTGGGCGGAAACGGTTGGGTGTCCTTCCTGCGGCCAGCCGGGCGCAAATCGAGCGACGATCCCTCGGGCAACGCCGACTTCGTCGCCTTCGGAGGAAACATCGCGAGCCTGGACATCGATAAGACATCCACCACGGCGCGTCCCCTCGACGAATATCACGCGTTGGGCGACTTTGTCGGAAGCTTCGACGATACCGCCAAGGTCCGATTTTCGGGGATCGCGAAGGCGCTGTGGAAGAATGGTGGTCGCGAAAACCCGACGAAGTGGGAAAAACTGGGCTGGGAACAGCGCACTGCCATTCTCACGGCGATTTTTAGCGCGCTCGTGGCACTCGTCGGATATGTGGCGAAGCGGATCGGCAACAACGTCGAAATCGATTGGAGACCCCGATTGAGGTGATCGGGATGACCGACCACCTCGAACATAGCCCCGCCAGGTGGATCATCGCCACGCGTCACGGCACGGCGAAATCGGGCCAAGCGCCGCCCGGCCTGATCAGGATATTCAGCCAAGCATTCGACCGAAGCGCAGAACTCATCCTCCGCTTCATCGGCTGCATCGATCGGCATTCAGGCCGTCGGTGGTTCCGATGCAGATGACAGGAAGCACAATCCTACTTCCTACGTCGTAGGCATAGCGAACTGCGCCCCACCTTTTATTCCGGACGGCCAGCGCGAGGTCACCGTCTTGGTCTTGGTGTAGAAACGACCGTGACGGGTTCGCCGTCGGCGTAGCTTCGTTCTGCCTCGGTCGTGACCGGCCACAGCCGTCTGCCCGAGGGAGGGACGACCGACACGAAGAATGGCCGATCGAACTCGCCTTCGGACCATATGCCTCGGTAGGAATTCTTCATCGCGCATCCTTGTTTCCGGGAGCGAAACTACATCGCGCGGCTGCAAGCGTGAAATTGGACGTGAAGCCCCGCTCCACGCGTCCGCCGACGTTCACTTCACGACATAGCGGGGCAGCTTCGAGATCTCCCGATGGGCGGTGGAGATCCAGGCGTCGCCGTAGTCGGAGGCGGTCCGCTCCCCCACGTGGCCCTGGACGATGTTCTGGACGTCCACGTGCATGTCGACCGCGCGCGCCAGCGACGAGAAGCGGTGGCGCCAGCCGTGATTCGGCTGCACGTCCGTGTCCGTCACCCCGACCGTGTTGCGTACCCACTCCGCCAGGCGTTCGCCGACCTTGCGGAAGTGCTTCCCGTCGCCGCCGCGCGACCGCTTGGGTTCGTAGAACAACGGGCGGTTCTTCCGGCTCTTGACGTAGTCGAGCAGTCCCTGGTCGAGGAGGTGCTCGTGCAGCGGACCTTCCTGTAGTCCCCCGTCTTGGTCGCGGAGGCGTCGAGGCGGATGTAGTCGAAGCCCTCCTCGATTCCGAAATCGAGCGGCGTGAGCTGGGTGATCTCGTTCACCCGCGCGCCGGTATAGGCGCAGATCCACGGCACCCAGCGCCTCGCGGCCGCCATCTCCGCCGACAGCGCCTTCGGCTGCGGCTCGAGCGACGCGGTCAGGATCCGCCGCGCCTCGTCGGCGGTGAATCCCTTCTCGCGCTGCTTCTTTTTCTTCTTCACCTTGACGACGATCCCCTTGGCGACGTTGGTCGTCAAATCCTCGCGGTTCACCGCGAAGTTCAGCGTCGCCCGGAGCGCGGCGAGATATACGTTGCGGATCGTCTTGCGGTCGCGCGTCCTCGGCTCTGCCGGCGTGTCGTCGGCGCCGACGGCAGGCCCGCCCTTCTTACGCTTCGACTTGCGCCGGGGCAGGATCTCGCTCTGCAGCTTCTCCTTCCAGGCCAGCACCTCCTTGCGCGTCAGTCGCGCCAGATCGTCGTGCCCGACGAAGGCGATCAGGTCGCGGATCTTCGACCGCCAGGCCGATCTCATCTTGGGCGCGAGCCCCGCATCCTCCGCGTAGGCGTCGAAGGTCGCCAGCGCCGGCACCTTTCCGCCGTTCGGCTTGAGGACTTCGGCCGACGCGAACTTCTCCCGCTCCGGATCGGGCCCGTACACGCCGTTCGCCTTGCGAAGCAGCGCCGTTTCCGCGTCCTCCTTGGCCTTGACGAATGCCCGGATGAAGGTCTCGTAGGTGTCGTCGACCAGATGCAGGGCGTGCCTGTCGAGGAAGGCCGCGACCTCGGCCCCGAACCTCAGCCGCAGGTGCTGACCGATCGGGATCAGATTCCAGTCGCGGCGCTGCCGGGCCTGCAGCTGTCGCAGCGATTTCGCGCGCTCCAGCGGAGGACCGGGATTGGCGCGCTGCGCCGCCACCGCCTCGTCGAACACGAGGCTCGCCAGCGCCGAGATCTGTTCGTAGGTCAGCTGGTCCGGCGGCCGCCCGACGATGTTGCGACGCCAGGCGCGCTCCAGCCGGAGGTTCTCCTCCTGACAGCGCAGGAAGGCCTCGTCGTAGTCGGTGGTGCCGAGCGAGATCTTGATTTCGGCGCGGTCACCGAAGAAGGCACGGTATTTTTTCGGAATGCGCCGGCGAAACCAGAAATTCCGGCTCCGTGGGTTCTTCCAAGGTTCGAGCATTTTTTTACCCATGTGGAGTCCACTTTTGTGTACCACCGGGTTTTTGCTAAAGCCTTATTCTATCGATAGAACTTGAATCATATGGGCTTTCGCTGAGCGGCCCGAGACATAGGTGACAAAACGTACCGGGCACATGGGTTACACTTTCCGCTTTTGTTCTGCGGGAGGTGTGGATGCCGTGGAAAGCGAGTT
>NZ_JADPKQ010000128.1:0-32505 GCF_023074015.1 Bradyrhizobium sp. 142 | reverse complement strand
GTGCCCAACTTCCCGCGACTTCGTGCCTTGGCGCTTTTTGGACGCCGGTCAGTTGAGCGTGCGGAGCCTCCTTGTTGCCGGCGTCCAAAAACCAGCACAAAAGCGGACCCCGGTCTTCGCCGCGATAAGACTACAGCGGGCGTCACTTATGAGCCGCAACGAAGCTGCATGCTGGCTCTCTTTCAATGCGATGTCCGGGCGCTGGCCGAACCTCACCGTCCCAGCTGTTTGGGATCGTAATAAAACCGCTCTTCAATGAGCTCATCGCCCCGCCAGGTCTGCCACGCGATCTCCTCCAGCGCGTGACGCCTTCGGCGTTGGTGAAGCTGAACCTCCAGCGTGTCGCGACATGGTCGCCTTCGATCAGGCTCGGCCCGATGCGGACGGCCTTGACTTCCTTGGACGCCGCAAGCACCCCGCGCTCCTTGGCGACCAGCTTGTCGCGGCCGATCGTCGGTGCGGCGTTGTTCTCATAGGTTGCGGCATCGGGCGTGTAGAATTGCTCGATCGCGCCGATGAAATCCCCGTCCTCCAGCCGCTTGGCAAAAGCTTCGACGATGTCACAGCTCGGCATGGCACACCTCACGACTAAAACCGACTATAAGTCGGTAAATACCGACCGCCAGTCTAAAAGTCAACTGGCCGCGCTCGTCCATTTCGACTAGAGCAGGGGCATGGCGAAACAGGCAGAGCGGCGGGCGGCAACATCGGAGGCGATCCTCAACGCGGCGCGCCGCCTGTTCGGGACGCAAGGGTTTGCCGCCACGACGATGGACGAGATCGCCGAGGCCGCCGGTGTCGCCAAGGGCGCGGTCTATCACCACTTCAAGACCAAGGAGGCGGTGTTCGAAGCCGTGTTCGACCTGGTCTCGCGCGACCTCGTCGTCGAGATCGACGGCGCAGCTCGCGCCGAGAAGGACGTGCTCGCGGCGATGGTCGCCGGCACTCAGCATTATTTTGCCGCGACCGCCAAAGGTCCGACCGGCCAGATCATTCTGCGCGACGGCCCGGCGGTGCTGGGCTGGGAGCGCTGGCGCGAGATCGACGCGCAGCATTTCGGCGGCAAGCTGCCGCGTGCGATCGCAGCCGCCATGGAGGCCGGCCTGATCGCGCGGCAACCGGTCGAGCCGCTGGCGCGGCTGCTGCTCGGCGCGGTGACGGAGGCCGCGGTTGCCTGCGCCGGACGCGCGGACATCGCAAGGGCGGGCGCGGAATATGCCCGCGCGTTCAAGTCGCTGGTCGAGGCGCTGCGCCTGCGTCAATGATTGTGCTAAAATCCCATCGTTTGATTGACTCGTTGCGGGCGCAGAACTCCGATTACCTCTCCAGTAGGGAGACAGGGCTATCGCATATGGCGTTTTGGGCGGCCTGAGCGCGCGCCTCGTCCTTCGAGATGACCGCTCCGCGGTCTCCTCAGGATGAGGCTGAGCGGGCATCGGCGCCCGTTGAAACCGCTGCCGCGCACTCCATCCTCATCCTGAGGGCCCGCCCCTAGGTGGGCGTCTCGAAGGATCGGCCACAACAAGATCAGCCCATATGCGATCGCCCTGCGTAGGGAGAGGTGAATCTCGCATTGCCGACCGAACTTAGCATGCTGTAAGTGACGAAGCTGGAAACGCTCCACAAACAAGAAGACTAACAAGACATGACCGCAAATTCCTCCCTCGCGCCGTCCGATCCCGAATTCGACTACATTATTGTCGGCGCCGGCTCCGCCGGCTGCGTGCTTGCCAACCGGCTCTCGGCAAATGGCAAGCACACGGTGCTGCTGCTCGAGGCCGGCCCGAAGGATTCCAACATCTGGATCCACGTGCCCCTCGGCTACGGAAAGCTGTTCAAGGAGAAGAGCGTCAACTGGATGTACCAGACCGAGCCTGAGCCCGAGCTGAAGGGGCGCCAGGTGTTCCAGCCGCGCGGCAAGACGCTGGGTGGATCGAGCTCGATCAACGGCCTGCTCTATGTCCGCGGCCAGCACGAGGACTATGACCGCTGGCGCCAGCTCGGCAACACCGGCTGGGGCTATGACGACGTGCTGCCCTATTTCAAGAAGGCCGAAAACCAGTCGCGCGGCGCCGACCAATATCACGGCACCGGCGGTCCGCTGCCGGTGTCCAACATGGTCGTGACTGATCCGCTGTCGAAAGCCTTCATCGACGCCGCGGTCGAGACCGGGTTGCCCTACAATCCCGATTTCAACGGCGCCACCCAGGAAGGCGTCGGCCTGTTCCAGACCACGACGCGCAAGGGCCGCCGCGCCTCGACATCCGTGGCCTATCTCGGCCCGGCGAGGACCCGCGGCAATCTCAAGATCGAAACTGGCGCGCTCGGCCAGCGCGTGCTGTTCGAGGGCCGCCGCGCGGTCGGCGTCGAATACCGGCAGGGCGCCATCCTGCGCCGCGCCCGCGCGCGCAGGGAAATCGTGCTGTCGAGCGGCGCCTACAACTCGCCGCAGCTGCTTCAGCTCTCCGGCGTCGGCCCCGCCGATCTCCTGAGCAAGCACGGCGTCGATGTCGTGCTGGACGCGAAAGGTGTCGGTCACGACCTCCAGGACCACATGCAGGTCCGCATCGTGATGCGCTGCTCGCAGAAGATCACGCTCAACGACACCATCAATCATCCGCTCCGTCGCACGATGGCGGGCGCACGCTATGCGCTGTTCCGGAAAGGCTGGCTCACCATCGCGGCCGGCACGGCCGGCGCGTTCTTCAAGACCAGTCCACGACTGGTCTCGCCGGACATCCAGGTTCACTTCCTGCCGTTCTCGACCGACAAGATGGGCGAGAAGCTGCATGATTTTTCCGGCTTCACCGCGTCGGTGTGCCAGCTTCGGCCCGAAAGCCGCGGCAGCCTGCGCATCAAGAGCGCGGACCCGACCGTGCCGCCGGAAATCCGCATCAACTACATGTCGACCGAGACCGACCGCACCACCAACGTCGAAGGCCTGAAGATCCTGCGCAAGATATTGAACGCGCCGGCACTGAAGCCGTTCGTGATCGACGAATATGATCCGGGCACGAAGGTATCGACGGATGCCGCGCTCCTGGATTACTGCCGCGAGCGCGGCAGCACCATCTACCATCCGACCTCGACCTGTCGTATGGGCAACGACGCGCTCGCCGTGGTCGACCAGCGGCTGAAGGTGAGGGGGCTCGACGGCCTTCGCGTCGTTGACGGCTCGATCATGCCGGATCTGGTGTCGGGGAATACCAATGCGCCGATCATCATGATCGCCGAAAAGGCCTCCGATATGATATTGGAGGATGCGCGGTAAACACTCGCCTCGAAAGGACTGGGACTTGGCTACTCGCTTCAAGATCGGCACCCGCAAGAGCGCGATGGCGCTGGCACAGACGGAAGAGATCGCGCGCCGCCTGACCGCCGCCGTGCCGGATCTCGATGTCGAGATCGTCAAGTTCGACACCACGGGCGATCTCGACCAGACCAGCAAGCTGTTGCCGCATGGTGGCAAGGGCGGCGCCTTCGTGGCGCAGATCCGCGCCGCGGTGCTGTCGGGCGAGCTGCAGGCGGCGATGCATTCGCTGAAGGACATGCCGGGCAACGAGGATACGCCGGGCCTCGTCATCGGCGCCACGCTGTCGCGTGATCCGGCAAGCGATGCGCTGGTATTGCGCGATGGCGTTACCCTGGAAGCGCTGCGCCAGTCGCGCGGCAAGGGTTTCAAGATCGGGACGAACGCCGTGCGGCGCGCGGCCTATGCGCGGCGGTTGTTTCCGGATGTCGAAGTGATCCACTTCCGGGGCGCCGCCGACACGCGCGTGCGTAAGCTCGACAATGGCGAGAAGCAGCGACTGCCGGATGGCGGCGCGGTTGGTCCGGCCGATGCGCTGATCATGGCGCGCTCGGGCCTTGATCGCGTCGGCCTTTCCCATCGCATTGCTCACGAATTCTCCGTGGCGGAAATGCTCCCTGCGGCCGGCCAGGGCATCGTTGCCGTCGAATGCGCCGCCCAGGACTGGCAGACGCGAAGCATCCTCTCGGCGATCGACGATCCGGCCGCGCATGCTTGCGCCGACGCTGAGCGCGAGGTGCTGTGGGTGCTCAATGGCCACTGCAACTCGCCGGTCGCAGCGTTCTCGACCATCGCCGGCGATCAGATGTCGCTCACCGCATCCGTGCTCGATCTCTCCGGCAACAGTATCATCGAAGCCTCACACGCCGGTCCCGCGAACCGCCCCCGTGAGCTCGGCCGCGCGGTTGCGCTTGATCTGCTGGAGAAAGGTGCGGCGGAGATCATCGAGCGCAGCCGCCCGAGGTAAGCCCGCCGGAACGGCCATCGGCGGCCATCGTGAAATCCTGCGCCTGTCTTGACGTCCTTCGCCTGCAGCGCTCGCGCCCTGCCGGACGAAATTCATCAATGATTTGTACTGTGCACGGGGTTGTTTTCGCGTTTTTTGTGGGAGCGGCCCCTGCACAGCTCGGCCTCGACGGTTCGAGACGCGCCGCAAGCGGCGCTCCTCCCCATGAGGGTTCAGGAGTTCGTCGTAACGCAAGACCTCATCCTGAGGAGCCCGCCCAAAGGCGGGCGTCTCGAAGGATGGCCGCACAGAGACCGCTCAACCCCGTACGCGCTTCAGCATCTGCTCGACATGGGCGATCGGCGTTTCCGGCTGGATGCCGTGGCCGAGATTGAAGATCAGGCGTCCTTGCGCGAAGCTTGCGAGCACGTTGTCGACCGCGCGGTCGAGCGCATCGCCGCCGGTGATCAGCACTAGCGGATCGAGATTGCCCTGCACGGCGACTTTGCTTTGCACGCGCTCGCGGATGAAGGACGGTTCCGCGGTCCAGTCGATGCTGACGGCGTTGACGCCGGTCGCCTCGACATAGCCCGGCAATTGCGCGCCGGCCCCGCGGGGGAAGCCGACGATCTTCGCATCCGGCACCTTGGCGCGCACGCCCTCGACGATGCGCCGCGTCGGCTCGACCGACCAACGCGCGAACTCGGCCGGCGGCAGCACGCCGGCCCAGGTGTCGAAGATCTGCAAGGCGTCGGCGCCGGCGGCAAGCTGCGCCAGCAGATACTCAATCGAGTTGTCGACCAGCACGTCGATGATTTGTTCGAACGCTTCCGGATGCCGATAGGCCATCATCCGCGCCGGCGCCTGATCCGGCGTGCCCTGGCCTGCGACCATATAGGTCGCGACCGTCCACGGCGCGCCGCAGAAGCCGATCAGCGCGACCTTGGGATCGAGTGCGGCGCGCACGATGCGCAGCGCCGCGAAAACCGGCTCGAGCTTGGTGAAGTCGGCGCGAGGCGCCAGCGTGGCCACCTTGCCGGGATCATCCAGCGGCTCGAGCCGCGGCCCTTCGCCAACCTCGAACCGCACCGAGCGGCCGAGCGCATAGGGGATCACGAGAATGTCCGAGAAGATGATCGCAGCGTCGAAGCCGAATCTTCGGATCGGTTGCAGCGTCACTTCGGCAGCGAGCTCCGGCGTGAAACAGAGATCGAGGAAGCCCCCGGCCTTGGCGCGCAACGCGCGGTATTCGGGCAGATAGCGGCCGGCCTGCCGCATCATCCACACCGGCGGGGTGGCTTGCCGCTGGCCGGAGAGCACGTCGATGAAGGGCTTTGTCGCGGAATGGGGCACGAACGATCCTGATGCAGATTGAAGTTCCTGATACACCGCCGAAGGCCCGGGCGGAACAGGGGAACCTGCGTAATTGCCCCGCGTTGACCGGCCAACGGAGGAGGATTTCCATGGCTGAGAAGTTCAATCCCGCGCCGCATGACAAGCACGCCGCCGATCCGCATGAGGCGCTCGCCGCAGATCGCGCTGACGCCAAGCTCGACGCCGGCCTGATCGACACATTTCCCGCGTCCGATCCCGTCAGCGCCGCCCAGCCGACGCCGTCAAAGGCCGACGCGGAGGCCGACAGTCCGTCGCTATGGAACAAGATCAAGGCCATCTTCAGCTGATGGCCCGCCGCGCCGATTTCCGACAGGTTCGCTAATGCCTTGTTAGCGATCTGCGGACGCTTGCGTCCGTAGGACTACGGAAAACCGTGGACATCGCGGCAAATACCGGCGGTAACTTCAGGGTTCACTAACAGAAGCGGCAGAGTTTCCGAACGATCGGAGTTCCTGTCGCATGAGTATCGCCGTTCACAGAACCGGATGGAGCCGCCTGCCGTTGCGGGCGGCCGCCTTTGTCGTGCTCACCTGCACGGCGATCCTCGGCGTCAGCGCCTGGCGGGAATGGAGCGCCCGCGAAACGGTGCTGCGAGGCGCCGAGACGGAAATGGCCAACGTCGCCCGCTCGCTGACGCAGCACGCCGAGGACAGTCTCGACCTGCTGGATTCCGGCGTTGTCGGCGTCGTCAGCCGGCTGGAGATGGACGGCACCGATTCCGCCACGATCGCCAAGCTGCGCAACCTCCTGGAGGCGCGCAAGAAGGCGATGGAGCGCGTCCACGGCCTCGCCATCATCGATGATCAGGGCAATTGGCTGACCTCGCCGGGCGCGATCGCTTCGACGTTCAGCGATGACGCCTTCTTCCGTTACCATCAGCTCTCCTCGAAGCGTGAGGCCTATGTCGGCCGTCCCGTGCAAAGCCAACTGGACGGCGAATGGGTCGTGACCCTGTCGCGCCGTTTCAACAAGCTGGACGGCAGCTTCGGCGGCGTGGTGCTAGCGACCATCAGTTCTAGATATCTCTCGCACTTCTACGAGCAGTTCGAGATCGGCCGCAACAGCTCGGTGGCGCTCGTGCACGGCGACGGCATGATCATCGCACGCAACCCAAGCAACGACAAATTCGTCGGACGCAGCGTCGCCGACGCGCCGTTGTTCCGCGACCCGAGCCTGCAGCGGGCCGGCGGAGCCTATCATTTCAAGTCGCCGCTGGACGGCGCCGAGCGCGTCAGCTTCTTCAAGCGCAGCATCCGCTACCCGCTCATGCTGCTCGCCACCGTCGACAAGGCGGAGCTGCTCGCGCCCTGGCGCGCGGCGGCAATTTCCCGGATGCTCTACGTCCTCGCGCTGGTCATTCTGATCGCGGTCATCGGGGCCATGCTGGTGCGTCAGTTGCAGCGGGGCCAGCGCATGGCCGCCGCGCTAGTCGAGAAAGAGGCCCATTTCCGCCTGCTTGCCGAAGGCTCTAGCGACATGGTGACCCGCATCGGGCTCGACGAGCGGCTGCGCTATGTTTCGCCCTCCGCAGTCGGCGTCGTCGGCTGGCGCGCCAATCAACTGATCGGTACGCCCGCGCTTGCCGGCATCAACGCGGATGACCGGCCGCGCGTCCAGGCGATCGTCGACGCCATGAAGCGTGGCGATATGGAAGAGGCGCGCCTCACCTACCGAAACGCACACCGGCAGAACGGTGAAGTCTGGCTCGAATCGACCATGCGGGTCACGCGCAAGGACAATGGCGATGCCGACGGCGTGGTCGCGATCTCGCGCGACATCAGCGAGCAGAAGAAGCTGGAGACCAGGCTCGAGACACTCGCGATCGAGGACAGTCTCACCGGGCTTGCCAATCGCCGCCGTTTCGACGAGCGGCTGAAGGAGGAATGGGCGCGCGCCTATCGCGACCGCTCGAGCCTCAGCCTGTTGATGGTCGACGTCGATCACTTCAAGGCCTACAACGACGAATACGGCCATCCCGCCGGCGACGCCTGCCTCCGGGTGGTCGCCAAGGTCATCGCGGCGGAGATGCAACGCGCTGGCGACCTGGCGGCACGCTATGGCGGCGAGGAATTCGCTATGTTGCTGCCGAATACCGATGCCGCGGGTTGCGCCAGAATTGGCGATCGGATCCGCCGGGCGATCCGCGAGGCCGGTCTCGTCCACACCTCAAATCATGCGACGGGCTTCGTGACGGCTTCGCTTGGCGGCGCGGCCTGCCGACCGGCGCTGGAACGTACGGCAGGGGTCGGCTCGCTCGTCGAGGCCGCCGATCAGGCGCTCTACGCCGCAAAGGAGGCCGGGCGTAACCGGCTGATGATGTCGGGCGAGGTGACCAGCCTGCTGCCGAAGGCGTCAGGCCTGTAGCTTTTGCTTCAATAATGCGGCGGGCGCTCGTTGGCGGCGCCAGGCGTATTGGCCTCGGCCTCCTGAAGCCGTTCACCGAGTTGCACGAGCTGTCGCGTCAGCGCGTCGATCTGCTTCCACTGCGCGGTGATGGTCTGGTTCAGGGTTTCGATGGTGTCGTCCTGATAGGCCAGCCGCGCCTCCAGCGCGTCAATGCGCTCGCTGAGCGTCCTGATCTCATTCGTCACGTGTCGTGTCCTTGTCCCGTTCTCGCAAGCCATGTTCTCGCAAGCCAGTTTCTCGTAAACCATGGCCGAGCGCGACGCGCTCGTCGAACACGAAGCATTCGCCCCGCCAGCGGCTTTGCGCCTCCGGCACCTGTTCCAGATATTTCAGGATGCCGCCCTTGAGGTGATAGACTTGGGCAAAGCCGCGCGCCAGCAGATGCGCGCTGGCCTTCTCGCAGCGAATGCCGCCGGTGCAGAACATTGCGATCCTGCGGTGCTTTTCCGGATCGAGCTGTCGTGCCGCAAAGTCCTTGAACTGGCCAAAGCTCTTGAGACCGGGATCGACCGCGCCCTCAAACGTTCCCATGGCGACTTCGAAGGCGTTGCGGGTATCGAGCAGCAGCGTATCGGGTGCCTCGATCAGCGCGTTCCAATCGGCGGCATCGACGTAGATGCCGACCCGGTAGGTCGGATCGGCGGCCTCGTCCCCGAGCGTGACGATCTCCTTCTTCAGCCGCACCTTGAGCCGGCCGAACGGCATCGTCTCGGCGGTCGAGAATTTTAATTCCAGATTGTTCAGCCTGCCGCCGAACATGGCGCCGTGCGCCAGTTCGTGGGCGAAGGCGTCGATCGCGGCCGGAGCACCAGCAATTGTGCCGTTGATGCCCTCGCGGGCCAGCAGCACGCTGCCCTTCAGCGCCAGGCCGGCGCAGAACGCGCGCAGCGGCTCGCGCAGCTCGCGGTAATCGGGCAGGGCGGCGAATTGATAGAAGGCGGCGACCTTGTAAACCAAATTCTTTGAAGTCATGGCGGCTCGTTTAGCAGGCGACAAGCGCCCAGAAAACCCGCATGGCTGCAAGGGCGCAAAGGTCTATACGCCCAGCGGATGGCAGCCATTTCCCTGGTATGCCAGCATTGCCCGGGCGGGCCGGAATGTGTCATGAAGACCCCGGTTTTTCCGAGGCGGCGCGACACACGCGCCCCGAGGTCTCAAGAAAGCAAGAATTCGCATGAGAAACTTCCATTTTCCCGGCAGGTCCACGGTCCACGCCACCAACGCGATGGTCGCGACCTCGCATCCGCAGGCGAGCCTCGCCGCGATCGAGGTGCTGCGCGAGGGCGGCACGGCGGTGGACGCGGCTGTGGCGGGCTCGGCGTTGCTTGGCGTGATCGAGCCGCAGTCGACCGGCATCGGCGGCGATTGCTTTGCGCTGATCCAGCCGCGCGGCGAAGGCAAGATCGTCGCCTATAACGGCTCCGGCCGCGCGCCCAAGGCGGCGAACGCGGACTGGTATCTCGAACGCAAGATCAAGTCCGTGCCGCTGACTTCGGCACACGCAGTTTCGATCCCCGGCGTGATCGACGCCTTCGCGACCGTTTTGCGCGATCACGGCAAGTTCGGCTTCGACCGGCTGCTCCAGCCCGCGATCAAGGCGGCCGAGGAAGGCTATGTCGTGGCGCCCCGCATCGCCTTCGACTGGAAGAATCAGTTCGAGAAGCTGAAGAACGGCACCAACACCGAGCGCTATCTCCTGCCGCAAGGCAAGCCGCCAGTGGCCGGCGACATCATCCGCCAGGCGGAGCTCGGCAAGACGCTGCGGGCGATCGCCAAGGATGGCCGCGACGCCTTCTACAAGGGCGCGATCGCGGAAGACATCGTCGAGACCCTGCGCGGAATCGGCGGCCTGCACACGCTCGACGATTTCGCCGCGCACAGCACCGAGACCACGACGCCGATCGGCACAATGTACAAGGGCTACGACGTCTGGCAGTGCCCGCCGAACGGACCGGGGCTCACTATGCTGCTGATGCTCAACATCCTGTCGCGCTTCGACCTGACGAAATACGCGCCCCTCAGTGTCGAGCGCTTCCATCTTGAAGCCGAGGCCGCGCGCATCGCCTACATGAATCGCGAGCTGCACGTGGCCGATCCCGACCATATGCAGTTCGAAGTCGCCAAGATCCTCGCCAAGGAATTTGCCGAGGAGCATATCAGCAAGATCCGCATGGACGGCATGTTGGATCTGCCGAACGTTGCGCCGCCGATGAATCCCTCGACCATCTACATCACCGTCGTGGACAAGGACCGCAACGTCTGCTCGTTCATCAATTCGATCGCGCATTCCTTCGGCTCGGCGATCGTTTCGAACAAGACCGGCGTGCTGCTCCAGAACCGCGCCGGCGGCTTCCGCATCCAGCCGGGTCACCCGAATTGCATCGCTGGCGGCAAGCGTCCGCTGCACACGATCATGCCGAGTCTGCTCACCAGGGGCGGCCGGTCCGTGATGCCGTTTGCCGTGATGGGCGGACAGTATCAGCCGGTCGGTCAGGCCCATGTCGTGACCAACATCCTCGATTATGGTTGCGACGTGCAGGAGGCGATCGACATGCCGCGCGGCCTGCACTACGAGGGCCAGTATCAGCTCGAGGACAGCGTTCCGGCCGATATCGTCGAAGGCCTGAAGAAGCTCGGCCACAAGACCACCAGCGTGGTCGGCCCGCTCGGCGGTGCTCAGGCGATCTGGATCGACTGGGACAAGGGCACGTTGACGGGCGGTTCCGATCCGCGCAAGGACGGCTGCGCGCTCGGCTACTGATCATCCTGCGCAAGACAGTTCCCCACGCAGGATCAGGAAAATTTGACAAAGGGCGACGCGGCATCTGCTGCGTCGCCCTTTCTCATTCGGAACTGCGCTCATCGCCCCAAGTTATGGGGCGATGAGCGGTGCAGGCGTGCGCTGCTTTCTCAAGAAGCGGCGGAGGCCGTCCATGTCAGACAAATCAAGTTCCAGGTCATCGGGTTTCGATCGCCGTGCCTTCATGGCCGGTGCCGGCATCGCACTCGTTCCGCTGACCGCGCGTGCGGCTGTGCAAGACCCAACTCCGGCGGCCGCGCAGGATCCGGCGCTTCCCGTCGAGGTCACGCTGCGGGTGAACGGTCAGGACAAACGCCTTCGCATCGACGCGCGTACGACCGTGCTGGATGCGTTGCGCGAGCATATGGGCCTCACTGGCAGCAAGAAGGGTTGCGACCACGGCCAGTGCGGCGCCTGCACGGTGCTGATTGGTGACCGGCGCGTGGTTTCCTGCCTGACACTGGCGCTCGCGGCCGAAGGCCAGGAGATCACCACCATCGAAGGTCTCGCCACCGGCGATCGCCTGCATCCAATGCAACAGGCCTTCATCGACAACGATGCGTTCCAGTGCGGTTACTGCACGCCCGGCCAGATCATGTCGGCGGTGGCTTGCGTGAAAGAGGGGCATGCCGGAAGCGATGAAGACATCCGCGAATATATGAGCGGCAACATCTGCCGCTGCGCCGCCTACCCCAACATCGTCGCCGCCGTGAAGCAGGCCGCACCCGACATCATGAAAGGCTAGGTCATGCGATCCTTCCTGTATCAGAAGGCGACAGACCCGGGCATGGCCGTGCAGGCGCTCGGCGCAGCCGCCGTGGCCAACAATCCGCTGACCCAGGCCGCCGCACAACCGCTCGCCGGCGGCACCACGCTCATCGACCTGATGAAGCTTGATGTGATGCGGCCCGCCGCGATCGTCGATATCAATCCATTGGCGCAGGGTTGGTCCGGTATCGAGCCGGGTGATGATAATTTGCGGCTCGGTGCGCTCGCAAAAATGTCCGACGTTGCCGCGCATGCTCACATTCAGCGCCATTATCCGGTGATCGCGAATTCGTTGAGGCTTGCCGCCAGTGCCCAGTTGCGCAACATGGCAACGCTCGGCGGCAACGTGATGCAGCGGACGCGCTGCAGCTATTTCCGCGATATCTCCTATGAGAACTGCAACAAGCGCATTCCCGGCTCCGGCTGCGCCGCGATGGACGGCGTCAACCGGATGCATGCGGTGCTCGGCACTTCCGATCAATGTATTGCGACCTATCCGGGCGATTTCGCCCAGGCCCTGATTGCACTGGACGCCACGGTCGAAATCACCGGCAAGTCCGGCACCCGCAGCATGCCGTTTGCGCAGCTGCACAAGGCGCCCGGCAACACGCCCGACATCGAGACCACGCTTCAGCCGGGAGAGTTGATCTCGGCCTTCTCTATCCCCGGGCGCTGGCCGCGCTCGGTCTATCTGAAGGCGCGCGATCGGCAATCCTATGAGTTTGCGCTCTCGTCGGCTGCGATCGCGCTGGACGTGCAGGACGGCGTGATCCGCGACGCGCGTGTGGCGCTTGGCGGCGTCGCCACCGTGCCCTGGCGCGCGCGCGAAGCGGAGTCGCTGCTGAAGGGTCGGAAGTTCGATGACGGCCTGGCGCGGCGCGCCGCGGACGCCGCTTTTGCAGATGCCAAGGGTCGGCAGCACAACAGCTTCAAGATATCGCTCGGAAAACGCCTCGTGGCGCGTGCGCTCCAACAGGCTTCGACGATGGAGGTTTGATCATGACCGTTGCCGCTCCCGAGCCGAAAGCGAATATGGGCAACCCCGTGCCGCGCTATGATGCGGTTGTAAAGGTCACGGGGCGGGCGACCTACGCGTCCGACATGCCTCTCGCCAGTCCGGCCTATGCATTTCTGGTCACCAGCGCCATCGCCAAGGGACGCGTGGAGAGCTTCGATCTCGCCGACGCCAATCGCGTCCGCGGCGTGATCGACATCGTTACGCATGAAAACGGGCCGAAGCTGAAGGAGTTGAAGCTCTACAGCAACGGCGGCTATGCCGGGACCACGATCCAGCCGCTGAAATCGGCCGACATCGCGCATGATGGCCAGATCATCGCCGTGGTCATCGCCGAATCCTATGAGGCGGCGCGTGAAGCCGCCAACCGCGTCAATGTCAGCTACACGGCCATTGTGCCCAGCGCGACCTTCGATTCCCCGGGAACGACGACGGCCGCTGCGAGAGGGCAGAATTCGCAATTCAAGGAAGACCCGCAGGTCGGCAACTTCGCCAAGGCATTCGAGGATGCCGAGGTCAAGCTGACCGCTTCCTACGATACGCCGACGCAGCACCACAATCCGATGGAGCTGTTTTCAACGAGCTGCGCCTGGATCGGCGACAACCTCGTCATCTACGAGCCGAGCCAGTACGTCTATGGCCTGAAGAACGGCGTCGCCGAGCAGCTTGGGATCGATGCCGACAAGGTCCGCGTGGTCAATCCATATGTCGGCGGCGGCTTCGGCTCACGCGGATCGATGACGCCGCGCACCGCCATTATCGCCGCCATCGCCAGGCGCCTGAACCGGCCGATCAAGCTGGTCCCGACCCGCGACCAGGGCTTCACCATCGCAACTTATCGCGCCGAGACGCGGCATGAGATCAAGCTCGGCGCCAGCCGCGACGGCAAGCTGGTTGCGCTCAGGCACGAGGGTGCCGAGGTCTCCTCGCGCCCCGATCCCTATTGCGTTGGTGGCACCAAGACCACGACGCGGCTCTATGCCTGTCCGAACGTCGACAGCCTGGTGTCGATCGTACGCGCCGACCGCAACACGCCGGGCTTCATGCGCTCGCCCCCGGAAGTGCCGTATCTGTTTGCGCTGGAAAGCGCGATGGACGAACTCGCGGTCAAGCTGAACATGGATCCAGTCGAGCTTCGCCGCATCAACGATACCACCAACGAGCCGATCGGCGGCAAACCCTACACGTCGCGCTCGCTGATGGCGTGTTTCGACGAAGCCGCCAAGGCGTTCGGCTGGTCGCAGCGCTCGCCGGAGCCGAAGTCGATGGCGGACGGCGATTGGCTGATCGGCTATGGCTGTGCCGCGACTTGCTATCCGACGCAGATGGGACCGTCGGCAGCGCGCGTGCGCCTGCAGCGGGACGGGCGCACCCGCGTCGAGATCGCCGGTCACGAGATCGGCACCGGCGCTTACACCATTATCGCACAGACCGCGGCGGAACGGCTGGGCGTGCCGCTGGAGAAGGTCGCGGTCTTTGTCGGCGACAGCGAGCTTCCGCCGGCGCCAGTCGCAGGCGGTTCGAACTCGACCGCCAGCACCTGCTCGACGGTGATGATGGTGTGCGACCAGATCCGCCAGCGCCTGTTCAAGGCGATGATGCCGAACCAAAGCCTGACTGACAGGGCCAAGGAGACCGTCGGCATCGGTCAGACGCCGGCCACGCGGGCGGCGAAAAGCGATCGTTCGCTCGATCTTGAGAAGGCCTTTGATGCGCTTGGCGCCGGCGTTGTCGAGGAATATGGCGAGTGGAAGCCGGAAGACGCGCCGCTGGATTCGTTCCAGGCCATGCATAGTGGCCATGTCCGGCTGGTCGGCGGCCACAATCTGAAAGACAAAATCGCCTATGCGTTCGGTGCGGAGTTCGTCGAGGTCAGGGTGAACCGTTTCACGCACGAAATCCGCGCCCCGCGCCTGGTCGGCGCCTTCGCGGCCGGCCGGATCATGAATCCGCGCACGGCCCGAAGCCAGCTCATGGGCGGGTTGATCTGGGGCATGTCCTCGGCGCTCCTGGAGGCCACCGAAATCGACCAACGCACAGCGCGCTACGTCAACGACAACTTTGCCGACTACCTTGTGCCGGTAAATGCCGACGTCCCCGGCGTCGAGGTGATCCTGCTCTCCGAGCAGGACGATCACATCAACCCCGCAGGCGTGAAGGGGCTCGGCGAGCTCGCCAATGTCGGCACCAATGCGGCGGTCTGCAACGCGATCTATCACGCCACCGGTCAGCGTATCCGCAGGCTGCCGGTGCGGCTGGAAAATATCGAGGTCTGAGGGGTGGAAACCGCATCCGCGTTGGGCTAGACACCTTCCGCCTCAAACGGAAGGTGTCTTATGCAGCGTCTCCAGCGCGTGCTTCTCGTCCTGATGTCGGCACTGGCGATCACCGTGATCGGCGGCGTGTCGCATTTCGTTTCCACCACGGCCACGGCCCAGACCGCAGGAAAGCCCATGACCACAGCTTCAGGCTTGCAGATCATCGACAGCGTCGCCGGCACCGGTGCCTCGCCAAAGCCCGGCCAGATCTGCGTGATGCATTACACCGGCTGGCTCTACGAGAATGGGCAGAAGGGCAAGAAATTCGACTCGTCCGTCGATCGCAACGAGCCGTTCGAGTTTCCGATCGGCAAGGGCCGCGTCATCGCGGGCTGGGATGAGGGGGTCGGCTCGATGAAGGTCGGCGGCAAGCGCACGCTGATCATCCCGCCGCAACTCGGCTATGGCGCCCGCGGCGCCGGCGGCGTGATCCCGCCGAACGCGACGCTGATGTTCGACGTGGAATTGCTCGCGGTGAAGTGAACCACTGCAAACAAAAAAGACCGGCCCTGCGGCCGGTCTTTTCGCTGCTAGGAGGGTTCCGATTTTGGCATGGCTTGCCAGCGCGGCTTTGAGCTAGCTAGAAAGCACTCCAATGACCGGCCATGATCATTCGCATCCCCACCATGACCACGATCATGACGATCGCTGGAAACATGACGGCGTGCGCGTCATTCCCGGCAATCAGCTCGATACGAACGTGCCGTCCACGCCCGGCATGGACCGCGCGGCCGCGATCAATTTCGCGCGCGTCGGTGCTCAGAAATTGTGGGCGGGCACGGTGAGCATCAAGCCCGATGCCAAGACGGGCGCGCATCATCACGGCCATCTGGAAAGCGTCATTTACGTGGTGAAGGGCAAGGCACGAATGCGTTGGGGCGAGCGTCTGCAATTCACCGCGGAGGCCGGCCCCGGCGATTTCATTTTCGTGCCGCCCTACGTGCCGCACCAGGAGATCAACGCCAGCCGCGACGAGGTGCTGGAATGCGTGCTGGTGCGCAGCGACGGCGAGGCGGTCGCGATCAATCTCGACATCGAGCCGGTCGAGAAGCCCGAGGCGGTGCTGTGGATCGATCCGGTGCACCGGGATCCGAACGAGAAGAAGTAGGGCTGCTGGGAGGCCTGCGATTCTGTGCGACAGAATCCCGCGGCAAGGCCTAAAAAATATTCGGAAGCCGTGTCGGATGGCCGCTGGCCCATCCGTCCTTGGGCAGAACCCCGCCCAAGGAGCTTCCGATGCCCAAGATGATCTTCGTCAACCTGCCGGTGACCGACCTCAGGCGCGCCACCGCCTTCTACGAGGCGATCGGCGCGGTCCGGAATCCGCAATTCTGCGACGATACCGCGAGCTGCATGGTCTTCTCCGAGGCCATCTACGCCATGCTGATGACTCACGACAAATTCCGCCAGTTCACGCCGAAGCCGATCGTGGATGCCAGGACCTCGAACCAGGCGCTGTTCTGCCTGTCCGCGGACAGCCGCGACGAAGTCGACGACATCGTCGGCAAGGCTGAGGTCGCGGGCGGGGGGGCCGATCCCAGCCCGAAGGAGGAGTTCAGCTTCATGTACGGCCGCAGCTTTGAGGATCCGGATGGCCATATGTGGGGTGTGAACTGGATGGACCTCGCAGCCGCGACAACGCAGCCCGTCATGGCGAACACCTGACCGAATCTCGAAAAAATCGAAAATCCAGAAGAGGAGAATTCACGATGCCCAAGCTCGTGCCCTGCATGTGGTTCAACGGCGATGCCGAAGAAGCCGCCAAGTTCTACGTCTCGCTGGTGCCGAATTCCGAGATCACGCACGTTCAGCGCAACGTTTCGGACAACCCATCCGGCAAGGAAGGCTCCGTGCTGGTCGTCGAGTTCACGGTGGCAGGTCAGCCCCTCGTCGCGCTGAACGGCGGGATGAAGATGGAGTACACCCACGCGCTCTCGCTGATGATCCATTGCGACGATCAGGCCCAGGTCGACAGCGTCTGGAACGCGTTCCTGGTCCATGGCGGCAAGGAAGAGCAGTGCGGCTGGCTCAGGGATCGCTATGGCGTGTCCTGGCAGGTGGTGCCGAAGGTGATGTTCGAGTTTCTAACGAGCCCGGACAAGGCTGCGGCCGCGCGGGCGATGCAGGCCATGATGAAGATGGTGAAGCTGGATGTCGAGATTCTGCGCCGCGCCTTCGAGGGCAAGTCGGCAGCGTGATAGGCGGGGTGCGCTCGCCACATACTCACCGTCATCGCCCGGCTTGACCGGGCGATCCAGTACTCCGAGACAGCGCGATGATACCGAAGAGCCGCGGCGTACTGGATGCCCCGCCTTCGCGGGGCATGACAGCGGAGGTGGCGGCCTAATAATTGATCCTTAGCCCGACGCCGCCGTGGATGGTGTTGCCGACGGGTTGCGGGCCGAGTGTGCCGTTCGCAAAGAGGTCCACGATCCAGCCCTTGGACACGCGGAAGCCGAGGCGGCCGCCATACTCGAACCAGCCCTGGTTGCCCGTTGTCGGCACCACCGTGCCATCGCCGGTGACCGCGGCGACGATGCCGCTGCGGCTGGCGAATGACTGCACCCAGCCGCCATTGACGTTGGCCTCGACATTGCTGCCGTACAGATGCGTCCACTGACCACCGATTTTGACCAGGCTGGTGCGGTCGGTGCCGGTCGCGATGGTGGCGTCGAACGGATTGAACGCCACCGTGCTGTCGCTGTAGCCGGAGACGCGCTGCCAGAGCTGCCAGACCTCGATCGACGCCGCGACCTCGTCCCGGGGTGATACGCGGCTCATCCAGCCGGCGCGGCCATAGATGGCGTAGTTCGCGGCGTTGGTCGAGCTCGTCACGCTCACCGGGCCGATGCTGGTATTGTAGCTGCGGGTGTAACGTACCTTCTCCCACGGCGTCAGGATCGTGCCGACGTCGAAGAACGGGCGCGACGAGCCCCAGTCCGTGAAGTCATAGCGCAGCGCGAAGGCGCCGATCGGCGCGCTGGTGACGCTGTAGCCGCCCTCGCTGTATTGCGTGTAGGCGATGCCGGCGAGCAGCGACAGGTTGGGGGTGAGCTGCTGACGGCCGTGGATGCCGGCCGAGAACGAGCCGGCCGAGCCGAAGGCGCTGATGCAATCGCTGCAATTGACCTGCTCGTTGACGCCTAGCAGCACCGTGCCGAGCACCCGGTTGGTGATCATCTGGTTGAAGCGCTGGTTGGCGAGGCCGCTGGCCGAATTGCCGCTGGAATCCGCGCCGGTTGGCGACGGGCTCGGCGATGGCGACGGACTTGGAGAGGGACTTGGAGAGGGACTTGGTGACGGGGACGGCGTCGGGGAGGGTGAATATGTCGGCGTGGGCGTCGGCGTCTGCGCCGCCACCGTCTGCAACTGAGTTGCCAGCAGCAAGAGCGTTCCGGCTGTGGTGAGCGCGGCCGAGAGAATGAAGCGCCGCAATCGAAATTTCGCCATCATCAGCGCCCGCACAGCATGCCGTCGTCATGGACGGCGGGCGTGATGGCCGGCGAGGCGTCCGCATATTGATTGATCGAGCACAGCCCGGCGCTTGCGGCGCAGGTCGCGGCAAAGGTCCAGGGCGGCGTATTGCTTTTGGCGATGCCGACCTTGCCGCCGGTCGAGGTGATGATTGCGGTGTCGCCGGGCTGGGTGAGCTGCACGCATTGGAAGCTCAGCGTGCAGACGCGGGCTGCGCCGTCCTGTAGCACGACAATAGAGCGGCCGCGTTGCGAGAGGATGTCGAGCGTGGTGCCGCGCACGCCGATGGTCGCGAGCGGCGTGGTGATCTTGTAGGCGGTCTTCTCCGAATGTCCGGTGACGAAACGAAATGCGCCGGTGGTCATGCGGATCGCGACGTCGCGATAGCTATGCTCGTCGTTGAAGACGGTGCGATCGAGCTTCAGCGTTGCGCTCGGCCCGAGCGACAGATTGGTGCTGTCGGCCATGACAAAGCGCGCTGCGCTGTCAGCGCCGGTGCGCACGATCTCGTCGCGCAGCATGCTGTCGCCGACGCTGATCGGCGTCGCGGTTGCGGCCACGCGCACCACTTCGTTCTGGATCACCACGGCCTCGCCGACGCGCGTCTGCGCCTGCGCGCAAGGCGCGGCGCAAAAGGCAGCTGACAACAAGGTGGAGAAAAACAAGAAACGTAAATTCATTTCGCAACCGATCGATGTGTCCCTGATCGTACCGGATCGCGCGCGCTTGCGATGTGGCCAAATTATCACAAGCGGCGCGGGACGTGCGTTATGCTTAGTGACAGACGCGGTGGAATGCGTTCAATGAGGGGACGCGATTACTTTTGTCCGCGGTGACGCTAATTTGCCACGCAAGATCACTCCACAGCAGCAGCTCGATTTGCCTGCGGTTCCAAAGATGTCGCGGAGCGCAGCGATCGCTGTCGCGATCTTCCTGGTCGCGCATCTCGCGCTTCTGATCGGTCTCGCCACGCCGGAGAAATTCGTCTTTGACGAGGTGCATTACGTGCCTGCGGCGCGGCAGATGCTTGGCTCCGTGGCGTCGCAGCCGGTGCTCAATCCGATGCATCCGCCGCTGGCGAAGGAGCTGATCGCGGCTTCGATCGCGGCCTTTGGCGACAACGCGCTCGGCTGGCGCTATCCGGCGACGCTGTTCGGCGCGCTCGCGATTGTCGCGATCTACCTCTGCGGCCTCGCGCTATTTTCCGCGCAAGCGCCGGCAATCGCTGCGGCGCTGATCGCCGCCTGCAATCAGATGCTGTACGTGCAGGCGCGCATCGCGATGCTGGACATCGTTGCGTTCGGCTTCGGCCTGCTCGCCACCGCCGCTTTCATGCACGGTTTTCGAAGAGAGCGCCCGCATGCGCTGTTCGCGCTCGCGGGCGCCCTGTTCGGTCTCGCTGCCGCCTGCAAATGGAGCGGCCTGTTTCCGCTCGGCGTCTGCATCGTCATCGTCGCTGTGGTCCGCCTGATGCGGGGCTGGCGCACGCTGTTCGCCGACGCGAAGCCCGGTGACTGGTATAGTCCCGACCTCTGGCCCGACTTTCGGGTGCAGCATGTCGCGCTGTGTTTCGCCGTCCTGCCGGCGGTGACATATATCGCCGCTTTCGTTCCGCTTTATGGATTGTCGCTGTCGGACCTGATCGAGGCGCAGCGCCGGATTTTTGCCGACAACACCACCACCGCGATCGCCGGCCACACCTATATGAGCTCGTGGCCGTCCTGGCCGTTGCTGGCGCGCCCGGTATGGTTCCTGTTCGATAAGTCAGCGGAAGATCGCGTTGCCGCGATCGTCTTCCTCGGCAATCCCGTGGTGCTGTGGCCGGCCCTGCTCGCGATCGCCGTCGTGTTGCGCGACTTCGTCGTCGCGCGCCGCTGGGATACATTCCTGATCGCGTCGTTCTATTTCGGGCCCTGGCTCGCCTGGGCGCTGCTGCCCCGCGCCCTAGGCTTCATCTATTACTACCTGCCGGCCGCAACGGCGGCATCGCTTGCGCTCGTCTATGTGCTGCGAAGAGAGGGGCTTCCGCGCTGGTTGCTCTGGGCCTATGTCGGCGTGGCAGCCATCGGCTTTGCGGTGATGTTGCCGGTCTCGGCGGCCTTCATCGGGACGTCGATGCAGACCTTCAACCGGCTGATGCTGTTTCAGAGCTGGATATGAAATCGCCGCCTGCCACGATCATGGCAGGCGGCGTGGTTCGTTCGCCGGTTACGTCAAATCACTTGGACGCGGTCTTGGTGTCCATGTTCACGACTTGGACGCGGCGGTTGATCGGGTCGGCGCCGTTGGCGGTGTCCTTCAGCTTGGTCTTGCCGTAGCCGACGGTGACGAGGTCGGTGCCGGCGAGACCGTAGTTCTGGACCAGGTATTTCTTGATGGTGTCGGCGCGCCGCTCGGAGAGTCCCTGATTGTACTCTTCGGTGCCTATCGCATCGGTATGTCCGGCGACCACGAAGGTCGAGCCCTTCAGCGATGGATCGGATAGCGCCTTGCCAAGCGCCTGCACTGAAGGCACCGAGGTCTTGGCGATGTCGGCCGAGTTGTAGTCGAACTGGATCTCCAGATCGATCTTCGGCTTGGTCGCTGCGAGCTCGGCGATCTGCTCGCGCTCGCCCGTCGACAGCGACCGGGTCGAGCGGTTGCGGACGGTATTCAGGAAGGTCGAATCCTTGGCCTGCACCGCCGGATCGGCCTGCGGACCAGCGGAGAGGCCGCGGGTCACGGGCTTCGGCTTCAACGCGTCCAGGATCTGGTTAGTGGAGACGTTGTCGCCGGCCAGTGCCAGGCCCGCCGACATCGTCAGAACTGCCGAGAGAATAATCGCCTTCAGTCCAAAAAATCTATCAAAACGGGTCATTGTCGTATCCTCGCTGTTACGCCTGATGGCGATTTGATGCTGCGAGCATAGGGAAGGTTCAAAAGCCCGGATGTGATCTTGGTCACGGTTGGAAGCAGGAAGTTCCGGGCCTGATCTCAGTGCCGGGCAGAAGGCGGCCAGCGCGTGTCGGCCGTTCGGTTCGGTGAGGCCTCCCGCCCGCGCGGAGTCGAGGGAACGGCGAAGCTGACTGCGCAGTTTACGTCCTGGCTTGCAGCAATCCCTGGACATTGATCGCCGCAAAGCCGTCGCGCGGTGGCCTGTCTGCGAACAAGCTTTGGGCCAGATGCGCGCCTAGCAGAATCCATCGTTCGAGCATCACAAGCAAAGGGAGCCGAGTCCATCCAGTGCCGAGGCCGAGCGACTACCAATTCTATCGCAATGGCCCGCCGGATCGGACAGTGTCCCTGACCTCCATGCCCATCTATATCGGCGCGGCGATGATTGCGGTGGCGATCCTGCTGTCAACGTTGATCACGGGCGTTACGAGCCGCTACGTTGGGCTCGAGGGTCCGACCGACGAGAACGTGTGGCTGGTCGACCGCCTTACCGGCAGCATCTATCGCTGCCAGGCGGAGGGGCCGGGCAAGGCTTCGTGCGAGCCGGATGTCGCGACCGGCAGCATCGGGGACCGGTCCAAAGCGCGCAAGGAGGGCCGCTGAGCCGTTTCCATCGCACCGCAGCATAGAAAATGTCTTCTCCACGAAACATCTTCGCCGAAGGCCGGCATCGCGCCGGTTTCGTTTTACGGAGGAGACTTTTCGATGAAGATCTTGCTTACCGCCGCAGCCTTTGTCGCGTTCGCCGTGTCCCCTGCATCCGCCATGATGGCTTGCACCAAAGATAACATGATGAAAAGTGCCGCCATGATGGGCGGTACGGCGGATACGCCGGCCAAGACGGCCATGAACAAGGAAATGGCCATGGCCAACACCGACATGAGCAACGGCAAGATGAAGAGCGCCTGCATGCATTACATGAAGGCGCAGAAGGCCATGATGGTGATAGTCCTCATCGAGCGGCTGCGCTGTCAGCAGATGGCAGCGCGGCTTTTCCCGGGCCCGCTTCTTTGCCTCCTTCTTTTCTTGCCGCGAATCCCGCTACATTGCATTCCGCAATGCCCCGCGCCCCGAAACCCCTTCCGCTCTCGACGACACAGGCCCGACAGATCTGGCTGCATGCCCAGCGGCTGGACGTACGTGCGCCGTTCGGGGAGGGCGCGCAGGCGGTCGCCGATGCGGTCGCCCATCTCGGCTATGTGCAGATCGACACCATCAACGTGATCGAGCGCTGCCACCACCACATCCTGTTCAGCCGCATCCCGTCCTATCGCCGCGCCGATCTGCGCCACGCCCAGAGCGTCGACAAGAGCGTGTTCGAATATTGGACTCATGCGCTGTCCTACGTGCCGGCCAGCGACTTCCGCTTCTTCCTGCCGGCGATGCGCGAGCACCGCCGCGAGGGACACAAATGGTTTGCCTCGGTCACGCCGGCTGACATGCGCAAGGCGATGAGGCTGGTGCGCACCGGCCCGCTGACGATCCGCGACATCGAGGACGACGTGCTCATCGAGAAGGAGCATCTGTGGCAGAGCCGCAAGCCGTCGAAGCGGGCGCTGCAGCTCGCCTTCTATACCGGCGCCGTGACCGTCAGCGAACGACAGGGCATGCTCAAGACCTATGAGCTGATGATCCGGCATTTCGGCTGGGACAAACTGCCGAAGCCGGCATCGACGAAGGAGATCACGGCCTATCTGCTCGACCGCGCGCTGCGGTCGCAGGGCGTGGTGAGCCTCGATTCAGTCTGCCATCTTGACGCGCCGAGCAAGAAGGCGGTCGCCGGCCTGATCGCCTCGCGCGTCCGCCGCGGCGAGCTCGTGCCGGTCGCAATCGACGGGGGCGGTAAGCAGGAGCATTGGGCTGAGCCGTCGGCGCTGGAGCCGGGCGAGGTGCCGCCGGATCTCGTCCACATCCTCTCACCCTTCGATCCCCTGATCATCCAGCGCAAGCGCACCAATTTGATCTTTGGCTACAACCATTTGTTCGAAGCCTATGTCCCCAAGGCGAAACGCAAGCTCGGCTATTTCGCGCTGCCGGTGCTGGTCGGCGACGAGATCGTCGCCGCGCTCGACCTCAAGACCGACAGACAGGACAAGAAGCTGCTGATGCAGAAATGGACCTGGGTCGGGCAGGGCAACAAGACCGCGGGGCGCAAGGACCTGAAGCGGCGTATCGAAGACGAGCTCGATCGCTTCGAGCGGTTTCAGTTGGCGGATTGATGTGCATCTTCGTAGGGTGGATTAGCGAAGCGTAATCCACCACTTCAGCTTCCGCGGATGCAAACAGTGGTGGGTTACGCTTCGCTAACCCACCCTACGCAGCGCGCCGAGCCGATCGATCCAGACGCCAAACACAATCCCGATCGCGTAGGCCACCAAATTCCACAGCGAGAAGATGCGCCCCAACAGCAGCGCGCCGGCCGTGGTCAGCCGGAATGCGTCGAGCCAGGGCGCATGCACCAGGCGGGAGAACTCGACAACGATCGCGATCGCCACCGCGATAGCAGTGAATTGGTTTCGCGTCAGCCGCGGCAGCAAAGCGCCGACGAGCAGGAAAACCATGGTCGCCCACGGCAGCGAGCCGCCATACTTCACGACGAAGGCGGGAAGGCCGAGCGGAAAACCGTACCATCGCAAGCCCAGCCCGCAGGCGATCACGATCAACGCCAGGGCAGCGCGGGTCACCGATATCCGCAGCGGCGTAACAGGTTTATCCGACTGCACGCCGTGCATTGCTTGCTCCATTGACTCTTTGCCCGCGATGCTCAAAACCCCGGATCAGCCCATAAAAGCAACAACCCGGGGGAAGCCATGAGCCAGACCACGACCTTTGCCGATTCTGCCGGCGTCGCCAAAAGCGCAATCGAGACCTCGACCATCCGCGCCATTTCCTTGCGCCTGATTCCGTTCCTGGTGCTGGCCTACTTCTTCTCCTATCTCGACCGCGTCAATCTCGGCTTCGCCGCGCTGACCATGAATGCAGAGCTGAAATTCACGCCGTTGATCTTCTCCTGGGGCGCCGGCATCTTCTTCATCGGCTATTTCATCTTCGAGGTACCGAGCAATCTGGCGCTGGAGAAGTTCGGTGCAAGCCGGTGGATCGCGCGGATCATGGTGACCTGGGGCGCAATCTCGGCGCTGATGGCGACGGTCTCGGGCGAATGGAGCTTCTACATCCTGCGCTTCCTGCTCGGTGTCGCCGAAGCCGGCTTCTTCCCCGGCATCATCCTTTATCTCACCTACTGGTACCCGGCTGAATATCGCGCCCGCTTCCTCGCCGCGTTCGCGGTCGCAGTCCCGGTCTCGACGGTGATCGGCGCGCCGGTTTCGGGCCTGTTGCTAGGGCTGGACGGTGCGATGGGCCTGAAGGGCTGGCAGTGGCTGTTCATCATCGAGGGCATTCCCTCGGTGCTGCTCGGCATCGTCACCTGGTTCTATCTCACCGACAGGCCTGAGAAGGCAGACTGGCTCTCGGCCGAGCAGAAGTCCTGGCTCAAGACGAAGCTCGATTCCGAGATTGCCGCCAAGCAGGCGGTGAAGCACCTGTCGCTCGGCGAAGCGCTGTCGTCGCCGAAGGTGATCATGCTGAGCCTGGTTTATTTCGGCTTCGTCGGTGCGCTCTATGGCATGCAGTTCTGGCTGCCGCAGATCGTCAAGGCGTTCGGTCTCACCAACGCCCAAACCGGCTTCGTCACCGCGATCCCCTATCTGTTCGGCACCATCGCCATGATCCTGTGGGCGCGGCATTCCGATGCCACGCGCGAGCGCGTGATGCATGTCGGCGCGCCGCTGCTGCTCACCGCCGTCGCGCTCGGCGTCTCCAGCTACCTCACCGATCCCGCCATGACGATGGTAGTGCTGACGGTCGCCGCGATCGGCGTGTTCTGCTGCTTCGGTGTGTTCTGGACCTTGCCGACCGCCTGGCTCTCCGGCACGGCGGCGGCCGGCGCCATCGCGCTGATCAACTCGATCGGCAACCTCGCGGGCTTCGGCGGGCCATACCTGATCGGCTGGGTCAAGGAAGCCACCGGCCAGACCTCAACCGGCCTGCTCGTGCTCGCGGTGCTGCCGCTGATCGCCGGCATCCTGGTGTTCGCCGGCGGCCACGAGAGCAAGCATGAATTCGCCGGGCAGGGGCGGTGATCTCTCCAACGTAGATCCTATGGGGTGGCAGGTGGTCAGGGTAAATTGAGTTTGTGACCACCAACTCACCCTGGAGGATCAACGATGCGTACTGATCACACTGACGCACCCGCCGGAAGCGAGTATGCCACGATTTACTTGGCTTTCGAACTGAGCAAAGCGAAGTGGCAGCTGGGGATAATGATGCCCGGCGCCGAGAAGATGCGTCGTTACCGGATCGATGGCGGGGACATGGCGGCGCTATCTGGCGTGCTTTTGCGGGCTCGAGGGAAGGCCGCGCAGGAGGGCAAGCCGGTTCGTATCCTGTCCTGCTATGAGGCGGGTCTCGACGGTCATTGGCTGCACCGCGGGCTGAGCGACAATGGGGATCACGGATTCCTGATGACTGACGATTATTGACTTTCATCAGCGATTAGTCGACATTCCTCACAACGCAGTGCGGGAGTGTCCTCCGATGTTCGTTCGGTCAGTTTTATCGAGCTATTCCAAGCTCTTGGCAAGGGTGTCGCTGGCTTTGATGGCCGCTGCACTGGCTGGGTGCAATGATACCGCGGCCCAAAAGGCCGACCCGCCGCGGCCGGTTCTGGTCGCGACCGCCCATTATGATGCCGAAACACCAGAGCGCAGCTTTGTCGGCACCGTCCGTCCCCGGGTCGAAAGTGACCTCGGCTTCCGTGTCGCCGGCAAGGTCGCCAGGCGCCTCGTCGAAGTCGGCCAGACCGTCGAGATCGGCCAGCCGCTCGCGATCCTCGATGAGGTCGACCTCAAGCTCCAGGCCGAGCAGTCCGTGGCCGAGCTGACGGCTGCGACCGGTGTGCTGGCGCAAGCCGCCGCCGCCGAGCAGCGCGCCAAGGATCTGAAGGCCAAGGGCTGGACCACGGATGCCCAGATGGATTCGAGCCGCGCCGCCGCCGACGAGGCCCGCGCGCGCCTGAACCGCGCCGAGCGCGCAGTCGAGCTGACCAAGAATTCCCTTTCCTACGCGACGCTCAACGCCGACGCCCGTGGCGTCGTCACCGCAACGCTGATCGAGCCCGGCCAGGTGGTCGCCGCGGGCCAGGCTTCGATCCGTGTCGCCCGCTTTGCCGAAAAGGAAGCGGTCGTCGCGATCCCTGAGACGCTGGTCGGACGTGCCAAGTCGGGCGCCGCCAGCGTCACTCTTTGGTCGGAGCCTGGCAAGAAGTATACAGCCAAGCTGCGCGAGATCGCGCCCACCGCGGACCCCGCCACGCGCACTTATCTCGCGAAATTCTCGCTTCCGGAGGCCGACGACAAGGTTTCGCTCGGCATGACCGCGACGCTGACGCTGTCGGACGCCGCCACCGAGCGCGTCGCGCGGTTGCCGCTGTCGGCACTGTTTAACGAAGGCGGCAAGCCCTCCTTCTACGTCGTCGACGACAACGGCGCGGTCACGCTGAAGCCGGTCGTGGTCAAGTCCTACGAGAGCAACGATGTCGTCATCACCAGCGGTGTAGAAGAGGGCGCTAAGATCGTTGCCCTCGGCGTGCAGAAGCTCGATCCGAGCCAGAAGGTGCGGATCGTGTCGTCACTGTCTTTCTAAGTTTTTAAGAGTCCCATCGTTGCGAGCTGAGTTTCGGCCCTCGTGCAAATGCGAAGGCTGAAGCGGCGAAGCGATCCAGAATCTGCCCAGCCCCCTGGATTGCTTCGCTGCCTCGCGATGACGGGTTTGAACAGAGTGGCTGTGGTTTTTTTGGCGATTGGATCGTCTTACGGAGAGTGCGATGAAGCGCTTCAATCTTTCGGCCTGGGCCGTCAGCCATCCGACGCTGGTCCTGTTTCTGATGATCGTGCTCGGTGCCGCCGGCTTCTTCTCCTATCAGAAGCTCGGCCGCGCCGAGGATCCGTTCTTCACGGTGAAGGTGGTCAACGTCTCCGTGATCTGGCCGGGTGCGACCGCGCAGGAGATGCAGACCCAGGTCGCCGATCCCATCGAGAAGAAGCTCCAGGAGCTGCCTTACTTCGAGAAGGTGCAGACCTATTCGAAGCCCGCCTTTGCCGCGCTCCAGGTCACCTTCCGCGATTCCACGCCGCCGAAGGACGTGCCGTATCTCTTCTATCTGCTGCGCAAGAAGCTCGTCGACGTGCAGGGCCAGCTGCCCTCCGGCATTCTGGGGCCCGTCGTCAACGACGAGTTCTCCGACGTCGATTCCATCCTCTACATGATGACCGGCGACGGCGCCGATTACGCGCAGCTCAAGAAGGTGTCGGAGGGATTCCGTCAGCGCCTCCTGAAGGTGCCGGGCGTGACTAAGGTCGACGTTTACGGCAATCAGGACGAGCGCATCTTCGTTGAATTCTCGCACGCCAAGCTCGCCACCCTCGGCATCACGCCGCAGGCGCTGTTCGATTCGCTCGCCAAGCAGAATAATGTGACACCGGCCGGCACGGTCGAGACCTCGTCGCAGCGCGTGCCGCTGCGCGTCACCGGTGCGCTCGACGGCGCTAAGGCGGTGGCCGAGACGCCGGTCGAGAGCAACGGCCGCGTCTTCAGGCTCGGCGATATCGCCACGGTCACCCACGGCTATGTCGACCCGCCGAGCTTCGTCGTGCGCCAGGAAGGCAAAGCCGCGATCGGTATCGGTGTCGTCACTGCCAAAGGCGCCAACATTCTCGATCTCGGCAAGGAGGTCGAGAAGGCGACCGCTGAATTCATGAAGGCTGTGCCGCAGGGCGTCGACGTCCGACTCATTGCCGACCAGCCCAAGGTTGTCGAGCACGCCGTCGGCGAGTTCGTGCATTCCTTCATGGAAGCGCTGGTTATCGTGCTGTTCGTGTCGTTCCTGGCGCTCGGTTGGCGCACCGGCATCGTGGTCGCGCTGTCGGTGCCGCTGGTACTCGGCATCGTCTTCATCGTCATGAACACGATGTCGCTCGACCTGCACCGCATCACGCTCGGCGCGCTGATCATCGCGCTCGGCCTGCTCGTCGACGATGCCATCATCGCGGTCGAGATGATGGTGGTGAAGATGGAGCAGGGCTGGGACCGTTATCGGGCCGCGTCCTTTGCCTGGGAATCAACCGCGTTTCCGATGCTCACGGGAACGCTGGTCACGGCCGCTGGCTTCCTCCCCATCGGCTTTGCCAATTCCGCGGTCGGCGAATATGCCGGCAGCATCTTCTGGATCGTGGCGATCGCGCTGGTCGCCTCCTGGTTCGTGGCGGTGATCTTCACGCCCTATATCGGCGTCATGCTGTTGCCCAATATCAAGGTGCACCAAAATCACGATCCGCATGCGGTCTACGAGACCCGCATGTACCGCGGCCTGCGCGCCATCGTGCAGTGGTGCGTCAACCACCGCATCACCGTGGTGGCCGCGACCGTCGGCGTCTTCGTCGCCTCGATCGTCGGCTTCGGCCAGGTCCAGCAGCAGTTCTTCCCGTTGTCGGAGCGGCCCGAGTTGTTCCTCCAGCTCCGTCTGCCCGAGGGCACCGCTTTCAACGTCACCGAAAAGGCGGTGAAGAAGGCCGAGACGCTTTTGAAGGACGACAAGGATATCGACACCTATACCGCCTACGTCGGCCAGGGCTCGCCGCGCTTCTGGCTCGGCCTCAACCCGCAGCTTCCGAACGAGGCCTTCGCCGAGATCGTCATCGTCGCCAAGGGCGTCGAGGCGCGTGAGCGCGTCAAGGCCAAGATCGAGAACGCGGTCGCCGAGGGCATGCTGACGGAGGCGCGGGTGCGCGTCGACCGCTTCAATTTCGGTCCGCCGGTCGGCTTCCCCGTGCAGTTCCGCGTGATCGGTCCCGACGCCAACAAGGTGCGCGAGATCGCCTACCAGGTCCGTGACGTCATGCGGCAGAACAAGAGCGTCAAGGATGTTCAGCTCGACTGGAACGAACAGTCGCCCTACCTCAAGCTTGTCGTCGATCAGGACCGGGCCCGCGCCATGGGCCTGACCCCGCAGGAGGTTTCGCAGGCGCTAGCGATGCTGATCTCGGGCGCACAAGTCACGACGGTGCGGGACGGCATCGAGAAGGTCGGCGTGGTTGCCCGCGCAGTCTCGTCCGAACGCCTCGACCTTGGCGGCGTCGGCGATCTCACCATCACGTCGCGTAATGGCGTCGCGGTGCCGCTGCAGCAGATCGCCAAGATCGAATATTCCCACGAGGAGCCGATCATGTGGCGGCGCAACCGCGACATGGCGATCACCGTGCGCTCCGATGTCGTCGACGGCGTGCAGGCGCCCGACGTCACCAACCAGATCACGCCGAAGCTCCAGGCGATCAAGGACAATCTCGAGCCGGCCTATCGGATCGAGCCGGGCGGTGCGTTCGAGGAATCGGCCAAGGGCAATGCCTCGATCTTCATCCTCTTCCCGCTGATGGTCATGGTGATGCTGACGCTTCTGATGTTCCAGCTTCAGAGCTTCTCCCGCCTGATCCTGGTGTTCCTGACCGCGCCGCTCGGCATCGTCGGCGCCTCCTTGGGGCTTAACGTCGCCAACGCCCCGTTCGGCTTCGTGGCGTTGCTCGGCCTGATCGCGCTCGCCGGCATGATCATGCGCAACGCGGTCATTCTGGTCGACCAGATCGAGACCGACGTCTCCCACGGCCTGACACGGCGCGAGGCGATCGTGGAGGCAACCGTCCGCCGTGCCCGTCCGGTGGTGCTGACGGCGCTCGCCGCCATCCTCGCCATGATCCCGCTGTCGCGCTCGGCGTTCTGGGGCCCGATGGCGATCACCATCATGGGCGGCTTGTTTGTTGCGACCTTCCTCACGCTGCTGTACCTGCCGGGTCTCTATGCCCTGTGGTTCCGCAAGAGCCTGGATGAGGCCGGTACTGCGGCGCAGCCTCCCGCGCCGCAGCATGGGAGCGATGACCATTCGGCAATTCCGCTTGCTGAAGCTGCTGAATAAATGAAGACTGCTGACTGACGAGTGCTGACAAATGACACTGATTGCGGAGCATATCGAAGGCGACACCCGGGATCGTATTCTCGAGGTGGCTGAGCGGCTGTTCCGCCAGATCGGCTACCAGAAGACGACGGTCGGGGACATTGCCAAGGAGCTCAAGATGAGCCCCGCCAATGTCTATCGTTTTTTCGAATCGAAGAAGGCGATCCATCAGGCCGTAGCCCGGTCGCTGATGGGCGAGGTCGAGCTGGAGGCGCAGCGGATCGTGGCCAGGCCCGGTCCGGTGCTGGAGCGCTTCCGCGAGCTGCTGACCACCATCCATCGCATGAACACCGAGCGCTATGTCGGCGACAACAAGCTGCATGAGATGGTCGAGATCGCGATGCAGGAGGACTGGGACGTCTGCGTCGCCCACATGGAGCTCATCACCACGGCGATCGGCCAGATGATCGCGCAAGGCGCCGCCTCCGGCGAATTCGAAGCTCCGGACCTGGAGCTCGCCTCAATGTGCGCCTGCACCGCTATGATGCGCTTCTTCCACCCCCAGATGATCGCCCAGTGCGCCACCAAGCCGGGCCCGAGCATCGACCAGATGATCGATTTCGTCATTGCGGGTTTGTCGCCGCGTCACTGACGGGCGGCGGAATTTTTCGTATAAACAGATCTGCTGTCATTCCGGCGTCGGTCCAGCGGCCGCCCCGGGGATGATACGCAAGGACGGATCAACAAACCCCGTCATTGCGAGCGCAGCGAAGCAATCCAGAATCTTTCCGCGGAGGCAGTCTGGATTGCTTCGCTGCGCTCGCAATGACGAGGAGGAAACAGCGCGTGACCGACAAAGACCTGCACTTCTACGAGCCCGCCAAGGGCCACGGCCTCAAGCACGATCCCTTCAACGCCATCATCGCGCCGCGGCCGATCGGGTGGATTTCGTCGCGCGACACCAGGGGCCACGTCAACCTCGCGCCCTATAGCTTCTTCAACGCATTCTGCTACGTGCCCCCGATCATCGGCTTCTCCTCCACCAACTGGAAGGACACGGTCGAGAACATCCAGCAGACCGGGGAGTTCGTCTGGAATCTCGCCACCATGGATCTGGCCAAGCAGATGAACGCGACCGCGGCGCATGTCGCCCCGGAGATCGACGAGTTCGAGGTTGCGGGACTTACCGCCGTGCCGGGCAAGCTCGTCAACGTGCCGCGCGTCGGCGAGAGCCCAGTGGCGCTCGAGTGCAAGGTCTCCGACGTCGTCCGCCTCAAGGGGGCCGACGGCAAGCAAGCCGACGCCTGGCTGACGCTCGGCGAAGTCGTCGCCGTCCACATCGACAAGGCCATGATCAAGGACGGCGTCTACCAGACCGCCGCCGCCCACCCGATCGTCCGCGCAGGACGGCAGGGAGACTATTTCGAGATCAAGCCGGAAAACATGTTCGAGATGGTGCGGCCGGACTAGCATTACAGTTGTCTTTTTGATTTGAAGTGAGCGCGTTGAGCGGCAGCCTGATGAGCTCTGCGCCAGAAAGACCATGCGATGATGCGTGCGGGTTGAATACGCTTTCGAGCAAGTCTGATGGCAATGCGGCGGATTTCCTGGATTGACCAACGGATCAGTGGCGGCGTGGTTATGCTTTGGCTTTTGCCGGGGGGCGAGGTTTCGTTTTTTTGGGCGGTGGCGGATTGGCGCGATGTCGGATCGCCGCCATCATGGCGAAGGCGAGCATCACCAAGGACACATGACGGTGCCAGCCATGCCAGGATCTGCTCTCGTTGTGATCGAGCCCGAACTCGTTTTTCGCGGTTTCAAAGCTGTCCTCGATCGCCCATCGATGGCCTTCGACCGCGACCAGCGTTTCAATTGATGTTCCCGCTGGGCACCAGGTGGTGAAGAAGGCGAGGTCATCATCGGCGATGCGACGACGGATCAGTAGACCGCGCGTCCATAAACCATCATTTGCGCTGTTGAACTGCTCGGCCTCGAGGTCGGCCAATTCGAGATAACACCAGTCGTGCAGCCGCGGTCCCTTGGTTCCGGCTCCCGCCGACAGGCGCTTCCAGTCGGACGGGCGCCGCGTCCGGGCGAGGTCCGCGGCCGTACCGGCGACCGGCGGTCGCTTGCCCCAG
>NZ_JADPKQ010000491.1:0-618 GCF_023074015.1 Bradyrhizobium sp. 142 | reverse complement strand
GGGCCGGTCAAGGCCAAGCCTTGCGGTGGCCGCAAGTGCGGCCAGCCTTGACCGCCCCTGCGCGCGGCGGCTGCAAGATTGATGGCCGGGACGGAAGAATGGGCCTGCGGCGCGGCCGAACAAAAGAATGGACGCACGCGATTTCCAGCAAGCGTCATCTCGATAATGAAAAAATCGCTTGGCCGGGAAGTCGTAGAATGCGAGCAGCGTGTCTCGATCCTTGCTCAGGCAGTCGGCCGCCTTCTCGTATTTCAGCGCGTAGCTCTCGATGAAGGCGTCGAACGCCAGCTCGGCGGCGACCTTCGTTTCAGCCATCCAGATCTCCTGCAACGCGCGCTTGGCTTTCTGCTGCTGGCTCTTCGGCAGCTTGGCGAGCACGTTTGCAGTCTTGTGTACCCAGCAGCGCTGCTCGCGCGTTTTCGGCCAGATCTCGCCGGCGGCTTTCCAGAAGCCGAGTGCGCCATCGGCGATGACGAGCCGCGGAGGCACGTCGAGCCCGCGCCGCTTCAGATCAAGCAGCAGATCGCGCCAGTCGTGCGCGCTCTCGCGGGCACCATCGGTGAAGCCGACCAGTTCCTTGCGGCCTTCCGGCGTCGCACCGATCAGCACGAGGATGCA
>NZ_JADPKQ010000464.1:0-32818 GCF_023074015.1 Bradyrhizobium sp. 142 | reverse complement strand
GTCAACCTCGATCCCCGCATGGCCAAGCTCGCCGGCGGCGTCCACCGCCTCGACGGACAGCTCATGGTCGTCCTCGACGTCGATCGCGTCCTCGAACTCGCGCCAGAGATGATGGCGGCCTGATACGGCGGCATCGCCGCCGGACTCGCAATTGGTAGTGCCCCCACAAAAGGGGAGGAAGCAGAGGTTCACATGCGAACTTGTCTCGTCGTCGATGATTCCAGCGTCATCCGCAAGGTTGCGCGCCGGATCCTGGAGGGCCTCGATTTCCAGATTCTCGAAGCCGAGGACGGTGAGAAGGCGCTGGAGGCCTGCAAGCGCGGCCTGCCCGACGCGGTGCTGCTCGACTGGAATATGCCGGTCATGGACGGCTACGAGTTCCTCGGCCATCTCCGGCGCATGCCAGGCGGCGACCAGCCCAAGGTGGTGTTCTGCACCACCGAGAACGACGTCGCGCACATCGCGCGCGCCCTGCACGCCGGTGCCAACGAATACATCATGAAGCCCTTCGACAAGGACATCGTGACCGCCAAGTTCCAGGAAGTCGGGCTCATCTGAGCGACCGTCCGAAGGCCGAACGGAGCCCCCGGCGCTTGTTTTAACTGTACCGTTTCAGTCTGAGTTGGTGAGTAATGAGTGTTGCGTTCGCAGGTAGTTCGACCACGAGCCCGTCGCGCGAAGCCGGGCCGCTACGCGTGATGATCGTCGACGACTCCGTCGTCATTCGCGGTCTGATCTCGCGCTGGGTCGGCGCCGAGCACGACATGGAGGTCGCAGCCTCGCTGCGCACCGGGCTCGAGGCCGTCAACCAGATCGAACGCATCAACCCCGACGTCGCCGTGCTCGACATCGAAATGCCCGAGCTCGACGGCATCTCGGCACTGCCGCAACTGCTGGCGAAGAAGCGCGATCTCGTCATCATCATGGCTTCGACGCTGACCCGCCGCAACGCGGAGATCAGCTTCAAGGCGCTGTCGCTCGGCGCTGCCGACTACATTCCGAAGCCGGAATCGACCCGCGAAGCGTCCGCCGCCGACATCTTTCACCACGATCTGATCCAGAAGATCCGCCATCTCGGTGCGCGGCTGCGCAGGAGGGCTGCGGTCGCAAGCCCGCCGGTGGCGCCCGCCAGCCCAGCTCCCGCCGCGCGCGGACCGGTTGCGCGGCCTGCAGCGCCGGCACCCGCCGCGCATGTTGCGTCGTCGCTGTCATTGGTCACACGCCCGTTCTCGACCCAGGCACCAAAAGTCCTGCTGATCGGCTCTTCGACCGGCGGTCCGCAGGCGCTGATGTTGCTCGTGACCGAGCTCGGTCCGGTGATCGACCGCGTTCCGGTGCTGATCACCCAGCACATGCCGCCGACCTTCACCACCATTCTTGCCGAGCATCTGGCACGCTCGAGCCGCAAGCCGGCGAGCGAGGCGGTCGACGGCGAACCGGTGAAACCGGGCCGCATCTATCTGGCGCCGGGCGGCAGACACATGCGCGTCGTGCGTAGCGGCGTGGACGCTGCGATCTCGCTCGATGACGGTCCCGCCGTCAATTTCTGCAAGCCCGCGGTCGATCCACTCTTCACCTCGGCCATCGACATCTGGCATGGCGCGATCCTCTCCGTGATCCTGACGGGCATGGGCTCGGACGGCATGCGCGGCGCCAAGGACATCGCCGCCGCGGGAGGCAGCGTCATCGCCCAGGACGAAGCCTCCAGCGTGGTTTGGGGCATGCCGGGCGCCGCCGCCAATGCCGGCATCTGTTCGGCGATCCTGCCGCTCAACCAGATCGGCTCCAAGGTCACCCGCCTGTTCGCGGGAGACCGCTCGTGACGCCCATGGACTATGAGTATCTGCGCAAGTTTCTGAAAGAGCGCTCCGGTCTCGATCTCTCCGCCGACAAGCAGTATCTGGTCGAAAGCCGGCTCTTGCCGCTGGCCCGAAAGGCGAGCCTTTCAGGCATTCCGGATCTCGTCCTCAAGATCAGGAACGGGGACGGCCGGCTTGCGAGCAGCGTGGTCGAGGCGATGACCACCAACGAGACCTTCTTCTTTCGCGACAAGATCCCGTTCGATCATCTGCGCGAGACCATCCTGCCCGGACTGATCCAGGCGCACGCGGCGCGCAAGTCGCTTCGCATTTGGTCGGCCGCTTCCTCGACGGGACAAGAGCCCTACTCGATCGCGATGTGCCTGAAGGAGATGGGCGCTTCTCTCGCCGGCTGGCGCATCGAGATCGTCGCCACCGATCTGTCGCAGGAAGTGCTGGAGAAATCCAAGGCCGGCGTCTACAGCCAGTTCGAGGTGCAGCGCGGCCTGCCGATCGGGTTCTTGGTCAAATACTTTACGCAGTCGGGCGACATCTGGCAGCTCAACGCCGACATTCACTCGATGGTGCAGTTCCGCCAGCTCAATCTGTTGCAGGACTTCTCTCATCTCGGCATGTTCGACGTGATCTTCTGCCGCAACGTGCTGATCTATTTCGACCAGGACACCAAGGCGGTGATCTTCGAGCGCATGTCGAAGTGTTTGGAGGCCGATGGCACGCTGCTGCTTGGTGCTGCCGAATCCGTCGTCGGCATCACCGATGCCTTCCGTCCCGTCGCCGACCGCCGTGGCCTCTACCAGCTCAATCCCGTTCGCTCCGGACGCCCGATGGGCGGATTGATGCCGCAGCCGCTGAAGATCGCCGCGGCGCGGTGATCTCTTATTTCCCTCTCCCCTTGTGGGCCCTTGTGGGAGAGGGTGGCATAGGCGGCCTTCGGCCGCCGTCCTTAGAACGCCGATGCTTCGCATCGGCTATGGCGTAGCGGCGAGACGGGTGAGGGGCTTCTCTCCGCGAATCCGTCTCTTACGATTTGAGTTTGCCGCTGCAACCCCTCATCCGGCGCTTCGCGCCCCCCTCTCCCACAAGGGGAGAAAGAAGAAAAAGCAAGTCTCACAAAATCGCGTGCGGCAGGAAGCGCGAGCCGTTGCCGGTGATGGGGCTCTCGTCCTCGCGGATCGACATGCCGCATGGCTCATGGTTCACCAGCCAGCTTCCGATCACCGGATAGAAGTCTGAAAAGTTCGGCAGCGGCGCGAGCGCCTGTTGCACGAAGCCTTCAGTGCCGTAAGGGCCTGCGTGCGCGTCAAGCGGCGCGCCGCCGCAGACCAGCGTGACATTGGCGCCCTCGCGCGACAGCAGCGGCTTGCGCACGTAGGAGCTGCCGAGTTCGCCAGCGCGCGGATCGTCCTCGAAGAAGGCCGGCAGCAGATTGGGATGGTTCGGAAACATCTCCCATAACAGCGGCAGGATGCCCTTGTTGGAGAGCACCGCCTTCCACGGCGGCTCGATCCAGCATGTCCGCGCCTGGTCGAGCTTTGCGCCGAAGGCGTCGTGGAACATCCATTCCCAGGGATAGAGCTTGAAGGCGAGCGCGATGTCGCGGTCATCGAAATCGACGAAGCCGCCGGCCTCATCGTGCCAGCCGATGTGCTCGATGTCGAGCAAGGTGGTCGATAGCCCCGCCTGGCGCGCGGTGTCCTCAAGATAGGCCAGCGTGCCGGCGTCCTCGTCATTGCCTGTGGTGCCGGTGAGATGTAGATGGCGGCCCGCGCCGATCGTCCTCCACGTTTCGATCAACCGCTCGTGGATGGAGTTGAACTGGTCGGCGCGCGCCGGAATGAGGCGCCGTTCGATGGCCTGCTCCAGCCAGGTCCACTGAAACACTGCGGCCTCGAAGATCGAGGTCGGCGTATCCGCGTTGTATTCGAGCAGCTTCGCCGGGCCTTTGCCGTCGAACTTCAGGTCGAGCCGGCCGTAGAGGCTGCGGTCGTCACGCGCCCAGCTCGCCGCGATCAGGTTCCAGAACGCCTCCGGGATCTTCAATCGCCGCAGGTGGCGCTCGTCGCCGATGACGCGGCCGGCGAGCTCCAGGCACATCGCGTCGATCTCGCCGGTCGGCGTCTCGATTCCGCGCTCGATCTCGTCGAGCGTGAAGGCGTAGTAGGCCCGCTCATCCCAATAGCGCTCGCCGTCGATGGTGTGGAATGCGAAGCCGCATTGTTCGGCGGTCTGCCGCCAGTCGTCGCGCTCGCGGCAGACGATGCGTCGCATGTCTCAGCCGCCGCCGGAGAAGCCGTGGCCAAACGAACCAAAGCCGCCACGGCTCACGCTACCGGAGCCCGAATCGGACGGGTGTCCCTGACGACGAATGGCCGGAGGAATCGGTGCTGAAGAAACTCGATCGTGACGACCATCGCGAGCCGCCGCTGCCGCCCGAAGAACTACGGCTGCTGCATGCGGTGCTCGTCTGCGCCGGCGCCGTTCCGGGAGGAGGGGGCTCGCAGCTCTGCCGCGGCATCAGCGTGTAGGCGGTGGTGCCGACCGCGATCGTGCCCATCACCAGCAGCGCAACCTGGCCGGAGCGTTTCACAGGTTCTCGCGGCGGTGTTGGCGGCGGAGGCACCGGCCCGCGCTTGCCGAACTGTTTGCTGGGAGGCTTCGCTGCCATATCAGTAGATCATGCAGGCGGCGTTCAGGAGGCCCGCGGCGAGCGAGGACAGCCCGAGCCAGATCGCCGGTGCAAGCTCGCCAGCGGCGATCTGCGCCGAAAGGTTCGGCACCGGCACCTTGACGAGAAAGAACACGACGATTTGGACGATCAGCGCGATCGTGGCCCAGATCAGGCAGTCCAGCACATTGACCGAATGGGCAATCGCGCTGACCAGCGGGGCCACGAAGCCGAGCAGGCTGAGGCCGAGCGCAATCGCCGCCGCCGGGTCGTTGTTGCGGATGAGCTGGAACTCGGTGTGCGGGGTGATGCGGGTATAGACGAACAGATACGCCACGATCGCGATCAGTCCGGTGCAGAAATAGACCAGGAAGGCGGGCAGGCCGGCGAGTGATTGCAGGATCATCGTTCCCCCATCGTGCAGCGACCATTCGTCGGCGGCAGGAGGATAGCGGTTCAAATCTTAGAGGTGGGTGAAGTGTATCGGCACAGTCGGTGCGACCTCTCCGCTTGCGGAAGAGGTCGGCGCGAAGCGCCGGGTGAGGGCTTTCTCAACACGAAGGCTCTCCCGATGCGGAGACACCCTCAACCCCGCCCTCTCCCGCAAGCGGGAGAGGGAGAAGAGCCTCAAAAAACAAAACCCCGCCATTTGCGGCGGGGTCCAGGCTGGGAGGAGCAAGCCCCGAAGGGCTCGCGACGTAAATCGATCAGGCCGGAATGCGCTCTTCCTGCTCGTGCGGCTCGCGCAGCACATAGCCGCGGCCCCACACGGTCTCGATGAAGTTGCGGCCTTCGGAGGCGTTGGCGAGCTTCTTGCGGAGCTTGCAGATGAAGACGTCGATGATCTTCAGCTCCGGCTCATCCATGCCGCCATAGAGATGATTGAGGAACATTTCCTTGGTGAGGGTCGTACCCTTGCGGAGCGAGAGCAGCTCCAGCATCTGGTATTCCTTGCCGGTCAGATGCACGCGCTGGCCGCCGACTTCGACCGTCTTGGTGTCGAGGTTGACGACGAGGTCGCCGGTCTGGATGACCGACTGGGCATGGCCCTTGGAGCGGCGCACGATCGCGTGGATGCGGGCAACCAGCTCGTCCTTGTGGAAGGGTTTGGTCATGTAGTCGTCGGCGCCGACGCCGAGACCCTTGACCTTGTCCTCGATGCCGGCGAGGCCGGAGAGGATCAGGATCGGTGTCTTGATCTTGGAGACCCGGAGCTGCTTGAGCACGTCGTAGCCGGACATGTCGGGCAGGTTGAGGTCGAGGAGAATAATGTCGTAATCGTATAATTTACCGAGATCGACGCCTTCTTCCCCCAAATCGGTCGTGTAGACGTTGAAGCTCTCAGACTTCAGCATCAGCTCGATCGACTGCGCGACGGCGCTGTCATCTTCAATCAGCAAAACGCGCATGCCAGTTCCCCATAGTCGCCGCTCCTGGGCGTCAGGTCGGCCGCATTCGCGGCACTCAACAAAACGCCTTTGAACAACTGATTCGGATCCTGACGACAGATGGTTAACAAACTCTGATTCTGGAACGCAAGTCCCCTTGGTGCAATTTTTGTCGAATCGCCCTAAGGTCTTGCGCGTGAAGCAGCTTTCGTCACCCGATACCGTTCAAGTTCCACTTTAAGAGACGGGCCTAACCGAACTCTCGCGACTCAGCCTTCTTCTGAAGGGGAATCGCGCTCAGTCACAAAGACAGTGACGCAATGATTAACGATGCGGGTAAACACGAAGTTAAGCGCCGTTCAGAAATATGGCGAAACTTAAGGTTTGGGCCATGAAGCTCCAATTGATGAAGGCCTTAATGAAGACCCCACTCTTATGAAGGCTCTGGCCGAGCAGATCGGCGACATCGATGGTGTCAACATCTATGGCCGCGTGGTCGGCGTTCGCGGCCTGATGGTCGAGGTGGCCGGCCCGATTCACGCGATGTCGGTCGGTGCCCGCCTCGTGATCGAGACCGGCGCCAACCGTTTCATCCCCTGCGAAGTGATCGGCTTCTCCGGCAACAATGCCGTGGTGATGCCGTTTGCCGGGCTCGACGGCGTGCGCCGCGGCTGCAAGGCGGTCATCGCCAATGCCGCCAACCAGGTGCGGCCCTGTGCGGCCTGGCTCGGCCGCGTCGTCAATGCGCTGGGCGAGCCGATCGACGGCAAGGGGCCATTGCCGCAAGGCACCTCGCCGATGCCGTTCCGCAACGCGCCGCCGCCGGCGCATTCGCGCAAGCGCGTCGGTGCCCCGCTCGATCTCGGCGTGCGCGCGATGAACACCTTCCTCACCTGCTGCCGCGGCCAGCGCATGGGCATTTTTGCGGGCTCCGGCGTCGGCAAGTCGGTGCTGCTCTCGATGCTCGCGCGCAACGTCGATGCCGATGTCAGTGTGATCGGGCTGATCGGCGAACGCGGCCGCGAGGTGCAGGAATTCTTGCAGGACGACCTCGGCGAGGAGGGCCTGGCGCGCTCCGTCGTTGTGGTCGCGACCTCGGACGAGCCGGCCCTGATGCGGCGGCAGGCCGCATATCTGACGCTCGCGGTCGCCGAATATTTCCGCGACGAGGATCAGGACGTCCTCTGTCTGATGGACTCGGTGACGCGCTTTGCCATGGCCCAGCGCGAGATCGGGCTGTCCGCCGGCGAGCCGCCGACCGCCAAGGGCTACACGCCGACCGTCTTCACCGAGCTGCCGAAGCTTCTGGAGCGCGCTGGCCCTGGCCTCGGCGTCGGCGCCATCACCGCGATCTTCACAGTGCTGGTCGACGGTGACGATCATAACGAGCCGATCGCGGACGCCGTCCGCGGCATCCTCGACGGCCATATCGTGATGCAGCGCTCGATCGCGGAGCGCGGCCGCTATCCTGCCGTCAACATCCTCAAATCCGTCTCCCGCACCATGCCGAAATCGGCCGATCCGCAGTTCTGGCCGACCATCCAGCGGGCGCGCCAGGTGATGGCAACCTATGCCGATATGGAGGAGCTGATCCGGCTGGGCGCTTACCGGGCCGGCTCCAGCCCCGAGGTCGACGAGGCGATCCGCCTGCACGAGCCGCTGGAGGCCTTCCTGCGTCAGCGCAAGGACGAAAGCGCCTCGCTTGCCGACGGCTACCGGCAGTTGGCGCAAATCCTCGGCAATTTGGAAACGGAACGCTAACTTTGTCCCGTCATCATCCGATCCACAGAGTAGCCAAGCCGGTCTGGGCCCAAATCGGCCCTGTGGGGAGACCGGTGTTGTCCCACGTGCAGCCAAGGGACTTCTGGGGAGTACGAGTCGATGAAGTCACGTGATACCCTTATTCGCCTGAAGAAGTTTCAGGTCGACGAGAAGCGCCGCAGGGTCGCCCAGATCGAGTCCATGATTGCCGACTTCCAGCGGATGTCGGTCGATCTCGAACGGGAGATCCAGACCGAGCAGGACCGCGCCGGGATCAATGATCCCTCGCATTTTGCCTATCCGACCTATGCCAAGGCCGCGATCCAGCGCCGCGAGAACCTGACCCGCTCGGCCGACGAGCTGAAGGGCCAGCTCGAGGAAGCCAAGGCCGCGCTCGGCGACGCCTTCGAGGAATTGAAGAAGGTCGAGCTCCTGGATGAGCGCGACCAGGCCCGCGAACGGGCCGAGGAAAGCGCCCGCGAGCAGGCCGATCTCGACAGCATCGGTCTGATGCGTGCCCGCATGGGGGCCATCGCCTAAAGCGCAACCAGCGGCCAAGCCGCCGAGAATTTGAAAACCCGGACCCGCAAGGTCCGGGTTTTCGTCTTTGCTGTCCACAGTGTGGCGCGCCCGCCCCTTGGTGGCGAGCTTTGCTGCGCGCTATGGTAGCAAGGATGAAAGCGGTGCCAGCGGCGGAAGTGTGTCCACCTCTCGCTTTGGGAGAGGTCGGTGCGGAGCGCCGGGTGAGGGGTTACGGTCTCCCGTTAGCCCCGGGCCCCCTCACCCGATTTGCTGCGCAAATCGAACTCTCCCCGTCGGGGAGAGGTGAAGGAAGCGACGGGGCCGCGCGTTGGGGGACTGAATGCTGACGCCAGCAGAGCTGGTCGGGCTGATTGGGACGGTGGCGAAGGGTGATCAGGCCGCGTTCGAGCGGCTCTACGTCGCCACGCGCGCGAAACTCTATGGCGTCGTGCTTCGTATCTTACGCCGACAGGATCTCGCAGAGGAGGTCATTCAGGAGACCTACGTCAAGATCTGGAACAGCGCCGGCCAGTTCAATCCGGCGCTGTCATCGCCGATCACGTGGATGGCGTCCATCGCGCGCAACCGGGCTATCGACGTCGTGCGCAAGAAGACGGAAGTCTCGATCGAGGAAGAGCCCCAGGCGATGGAGGTCGCTGCCGAGAGTCCCGATCCGCTGGCGCGGCGGGAAATGTCCGAGGAGTTGAAGCGGCTCCTGGAATGCATCGGCCGGCTCGAGCCGGACCGTCAGAGGCTCGTGCTTCTCGCCTATTACAACGGCTGGAGCCGTGAGCAATTGGCGGAGAAATTCGCCGCGCCCGTCAACACCGTGAAGACGTGGCTCCGGCGCAGCATGTTGGATATCCGGGAGTGCCTCGGACTTTAGATGATGATGAGAGTGACTATGCAAGCGCGGCGTTCTCACGCCACCTCTCCCGCGGGGAGAGGTGAAGGACATTGATGGCCTACACGGAGGACCATATCGCGCTCGCCGCGGAATATGCGCTCGGCACACTTGATGCCGACGAGCGCGCGCAGGTCGCGACCATGATGGCGGTGGACGAGGAGTTCGCTGCGATCGTGCGAGCCTGGGAATACCGGTTCGGCGTCCTCAACCAGATGGTCGGCACGATCGAGCCGCGGCCGATCGTGTGGGAGAATATCAGGTCCGAGATCGCGCGGACGGCCCATGCCCAGGAGCCCCATGTCCAGGAGCCCCATGTCCAGGAGCCCCATGCCCAGGAGCCGCCGCTGCCGGAAGCCGCGCCGCCCCAGCCTGTGCCTGAATCGTCCTCGGCGGACACCCCGTCGCAAGAATTTTCATCGGAGGAGGTATCGCAGCCGGAGCCGCAGCGGCCCCAGCCGGATGCCATTCCGGACGTCGTCCCAATATTCATTCCGCAGGTCCATGCGCCGGACCTTGAGGTTGCGCGCGCGCCGCCGGCGCCCGTCGCTGACGATAGCAATGTGATCCGTCTCGAGAGCCGCGTGAAGCGCTGGCGTCGTATTGCCTCTGCTGTCGGCACGCTCGCGGCCGCGCTGCTAGTGACGTTATCGCTGCAGATCTTCCAGCCCGACGCGCTGCCGGGGAACTTGCGTCCTGCGCCGCGGATCCAGACGGTCGAGGTGAAGACACCGGCGCCGCTCACGGCGCCTGCGCAATATGTCGCGCTGTTGCAGGGCCAGGACGGCGGCCCCGCCTTCATCCTCACCATCGACGGCGCGACGCGCAATTTCACGGTGCGCAAGGTCGGCGCGACTCAGGAGCCCGGCAAGAGCTTCGAGCTCTGGCTGATCTCCGACAAGCTGCCGCGCCCGCGTTCGCTCGGCGTGATTGGCAGTGGCGATTTCACCGCGCGTCCGGTGCTCGGCTCCTATGATGCCGACGTCGTCAACGGCGCGACCTATGCCGTCACCATCGAGCAGGCGGGCGGATCGCCCAACGGCCAGCCGACCTCGGCGCCGGTGTTTTCCGGTAAGCTGATCGAAACCGTGCCGCCCACACAGCCGCAGGCGCCGGCGAAGAAGTAGGATTCGCTGAAAGCCCCGCCGTCGTCCTGGCGAAAGCCAGGACCCATTACCCGACGACATGTTGTTGCAGCAAAACGCGGCCATAGCGTATCGTTGCAACGCAGGCCGGTGGTAATGGATCCTGGATCGGCGCTCGCTCTGCTCGCTTGTTCAGGACGACGCTGGAGTGCCATTGGGCGCTTCAACAAGCAATTTGGCGGCGCGAACCCAGCCTGTTCCTGTCGCCACGGTCCATCCCGTCGTCGCATTTCGACAAGCCCGAGCGAATCGGCCCTCCGATTTGAACCTCCCCGCGATTCGCAGCGTCAAATCCGCGCAATCGAGTGTCGGCGTCGATGTCTACGGCGCCCGAGAGGGGCGAGAAGTCAGATGGATGCAGCGAAGACGCCGGGCATCTTCATTCACCAATATGCAGGGCTGCCGCACGGCCCGGCGTTCGAGCATTGGCGCGAGAGGGCCTGTGGTCCCTGCGGGCTCGATATCGGACCGAGCCATGGCGACAGCATCGATTGCCGGCTCCAGATCAGCGTGGTCGACAATATCGCGCTCGCCGTTCCCGAAGGCGCCTCCGCGCAATATTCGCGCACGCAGAGCGGCCTGGCCGACGGCAATGACGATCTCGTGCTGATCTCGGCACACGCGGGCCTCGTCCGCGTTCGGCAGAACGGCCATGCCGTCAATCTCGCGCCCGAACAGATGATGCTGGTCGACATGAGCGTCACGGGCACCATCGGCCACACCGACGAGGATCGCTTCACCACCGTCCGCATGCCGCGCCGCGCGTTGCTCGACATCAATCCGCGCGCCGAGGACAAGCTGTCCCAGGTGCTCTGCGACGGTGCGGTTGCCGAGACCGTGTTTCGCTATCACGCGCTCGCCGCCAATCACGCGCCGCATCTCGACGCCGTCGGCCAGCGTCTGACCGCGCAGCACATGGTCGATCTCGTCGGCCTCCTGCTCGGCACCGACGCCGAGCATGCAAACCTGGCGCGTGGCCGGGGCCACGCGGCAGCGCGCCTCGAGCTCATGCGGGCCGATGTGATGGCCGGGCTTGGCTGCAGCGATCTCTGTCTGTCCGAGATAGCGACGCGCTCAAGCCTGAGCCCGCGGCAGGCGCAGCGCCTGTTCGAGCAGGCCGGCACCACGTTCACCGAATTCGTGCTGGAGCAGCGTCTGCTGCTGGCGCGAAAGCTGCTCGGCGATCCCCGCGCCAAGGCGCGCAAGATCAGCGACATCGCGCATTCCTCCGGTTTCTCCGACCTGTCCTATTTCAACCGCGCCTTCCGCAAGCGCTTCGGCGCGACGCCGTCGGAGATGCGGGAGCAGTGAGCCGCGTTCGTGAATGTGCCTTGAGACCGGTGCTGGCGCTGTTGGTCCATCGGAGCGGATAGGCTATACCTGTCTGCGCGGGCAGACCGCTCGATCGCATATCGATCCCTCGGAAAAGCGCAGCAGACAGACATGGCGCGTATCGTCGTGCTCGGCGCCGGATTTGCAGGCCTGTGGGCGGCCATCGGCGCCGCGCGCACGCGCGACGAGATCGGAAGAGCCGGCGACATCGACATTCACCTCATCGATCGCAACCCCTTTCACAATATTCGCGTGCGCAATTACGAGGTCGATCTCAGCGAGGCCGTCATTCCGCTTCCGCAACTGCTCGACCCCATCGGCGTCAGTCATAGCATCGGCGAGGTCGAGGCCATCGATCCCGCACGGCGCGAGATCGCGCTGGTCACGAGCAGCGGCGAGGAAACGCTGGCCTATGACCGGCTCGTGTTCGCGCTCGGCAGCGAAGTGATGCGCCCCGAAATTCCTGGCCTTTCCGACCACGCCTTCGACGTCGATAGCTATGCCGCGGCGCTTCGCCTCGAGGATCATCTCACAGTGCTCGGACGAAGCGCGCCGTCGCCTGGGCGTTCGACGGTCGTTGTGGTCGGTGCTGGGTTTACCGGTATCGAGGTTGCGGCCGAGATGCCGGACAGGCTTGCGCGTGCGGGCATCACCGGCAGTCGCCGCATCATCCTGGTCGATCCCAACGCCGCAGTGGGCGCCACCATCGGCGTGCACGCGCGCTCCGTGATCGAAACGGCGTTGTCGTCGCTTGAGGTGGAGATGCGACTTGGCGCCCGCGTCGTGTCGATTGAGGCCGCCGGCATTCGCCTGAACTCCGGCGAGTTCATCGCCGCGCAGACGGTGATCTGGTGCGCCGGCATGCGCGCGAGTCCGATCGCGGCGAGTTTTGCGGGCGAGCGCGATCGGCTCGGGCGTCTCCTGGTTGATCCCTTCATGCGGGTTGCGGATCTGCCCGGCGTCTTTGCGGCTGGTGACGTCGCCTCCAGCGTGGTCGACGGGCTGCATCCGACCGTGATGTCCTGCCAGTTCGCCCGCCCCATGGGTCGCTTCGCCGGCCACAATGTGGTGGCCGATCTCGCCGGCCTGCCGCTCTTGCCGCTGCGGATCGACTGGTACGTGACCGTGCTCGATCTCGGGAAGTGGGGTGCACTCTACACGGAAGGGTGGGACCGGGAGGTGCGGACGACCGGTCAGGCCGCCAAGGCAACCAAACAGATCATCAATCGCAAGCGCATCTATCCGCCGCTCACCGGCAACAAGGCCGATCTCTTCGCCGCGGCAGCACCGACCGTGCAGGCGCCGCCGCCGACCTATGGGGCACGATAGTATTTCGCGATGCTGCGGTGGTGCTTGTAGAGGATGGCGGCCGTGCGCCTCGCTCCGTCATTGCGAGCGTAGCGAAGCAATCCAGAATCGTTCCGCGAATGCAGTCTGGATTGCTCCGCAATGACGAGTTTAAAGCGCGTGCGCTGGCAATGACGGGTTACCCCAGACATGAGAAAGCGCCCGTGGGGGGCGGGCGCTTTCTGTAGTCGACTTGGGGTTGGGGTCGTCTACATATCCACGTGGCGACTTTGGGGGGCTGGTAAAGAGCCGCGTGAATTCCTGAAACTCAAATCTCCTTAGCGAACGAGCGAAACGTTCGAACTGGTGATAGCGACCGGCTTGCCGGCCTTCATAACGCGAGCGGTCTGGGTCAGACCTTCATCTGAACTCGTGCGCGCGGTGATGCCGAGACCCGCCATCACGATGCCGGCGACGAGCGCGACGACCACAATCTTTAAGTGGGTCGAGCGATCCGCGCTGTACATCGAGTGGTTCATGGAAGCCTCCTGCCGCCATCTACCCGAAGTAGTCACCCGCCAGTCCAGGCGGGTTCATGCTTCCGGTGCCCAACAACCTAGTATTGGGCGGATTCGTTCCCAAGGGGCGGTCACAAGAGCGTGACAGGACGTGAACTGTCGCGATTAAAAGCGGCGCCAAATCGTGCGATTTTACAATTATTTCAATGCGGTAATGTACATGTAAAGCGCCTGATCGGCTTTTGGTTCACAGGGCGCCAGGAACTCAAAAACCATTTGCCTGTGGCCGAAAAACATACGGCTTCTTAAGGCAAATCAGATGCTTCCGACCGTTTTCAACCTCGCCCTAGGGTGGATTTCTGCCTGCGACAGCACCGTGGTCTGGGCACGGAACCGCTCGACTAGCGAACGCACGAACGGACGAATTGCCGCAGACGTAACCAGTACCGGCGCCTCGCCTTCGCGGGCCGCGCGCTCGAACGCCTCGCGCACCGCGGTCATGAACTCCGACAGTTTCGACGGCTGCATCGCGAGGCTGCGCTCCTCGCCCTGGCCGATGATGGATTCGGCAAAGGCCTGCTCCCACCGCGCCGACAGCGCGATCAGCGGCAGATAACCGTTGTAGGAGGTGTTCTGCGCGCAGATCTGCCGCGCCAGCCGGGCACGAACGTGTTCGACCATGGTCGCGGGATTGCGCGAGAAGGCCAGCGAGTCCGCGATGCCTTCGAGAATGGTCGAGAGGTCGCGGATCGAAATGCGCTCGGCGAGCAGAAGCTGCAGCACGCGCTGGATGCCGGAGACCGTGACCTGCCCGGGCACGATGTCCTTGACCAACTCTCCCTGCTCCTTCGGCAGCTCCTTGAGCAGCTTCTGCACCTTGCCATAGGACAAGAGGTCCGACATGTTGCCTTTGAGCAGCTCGGTGAGGTGGGTCGAGAGCACGGTCGCCGCGTCGACCACCGTGTAGCCCTTAAGCGAGGCCTCTTCCTTCAGGCTGGCGTCCACCCAGGTCGCGGGCAGGCCGAAGGTCGGCTCGGTGGTGTGGATGCCGGGCAGCTGCACCTGGCTGCCGCCGGGGTCCATGACCATGAACTGATTCGGCCAGATCTTGCCGGTGCCGGCGTCGACCTCCTTGATCTTGATGATGTAGGTGTTGGCCTCGAGCTGGACGTTGTCGAGGATGCGCACCGACGGCATTACAAAGCCCATCTCGATCGCGAGCGAGCGGCGCAACGCCTTGATCTGCTCGGTGAGGCGGTCGGTGCCGTCGGGACCGTTGACGAGCGGCAAGAGCGCATAGCCAAGCTCGATCTTGAGGTCGTCGATCTTGAGCGCTGCCGAGATCGGCTCTTCCTGAGCGGCGGCGCCCGGCGCACCGGGCGTGCCGGGGGCGGGCGCGGCCTTGGCGGCTTCGTCGGCCTTGGCGGTCGCACGGTTGCGCTTGCGCGCGGACCAGGCCAGCGCGCCGGCGCCCGCGCCGAGCGCGAGGAAGGGGAGGGTCGGAATACCCGGCAGCGCCGCCAATACCAGCATGACTGCCGAGGACATCGCCAGCGCTTGCGGATAGCCGGAGAACTGCTTCATCAGCGCCTTGTCGGCCGCACCCGAAACGCCCGCCTTTGAGACGAGCAGGCCGGCCGCGGTCGAGACGATCAGCGCCGGCACCTGGGTGACGAGGCCGTCACCGACGGTCAGCAGCGTGTAGCTGCGGCCGGCATCGGCAAACGACAGACCCTGCTGCGCCACGCCGATGATCATACCGCCGACGACGTTGATGAAGACGATCAGCAGGCCGGCGATGGCGTCGCCGCGGACGAACTTGGAGGCACCGTCCATGGCGCCGAAGAAGCCGCTCTCGTCCTCCAGCGCCTTGCGCCGCTCCTTGGCGACCTTCTCGTCGATCAGGCCGGCGGAGAGGTCGGCGTCGATCGCCATCTGCTTGCCCGGCATGGCGTCGAGGTGGAAGCGCGCCGCGACCTCGGCGATACGGCCCGAACCCTTGGTGATGACGACGAAGTTGACGATGACCAGGATGGCGAAGACGATGATGCCGATGACGAAATTGCCGCCCATCACGAAGCTGCCGAAGGCTTCGATGACATGACCGGCGGCATCCGTGCCCTCGTGCCCGTGCGACAGGATGAGGCGGGTCGAGGCCATGTTGAGCGACAGGCGCAGCATGGTCGAGATCAAGAGGATAGTCGGGAAGGCGGAGAATTCCAGCGGCGCCTGAATGAACAGCGACGTCATCAGGATCAGGATCGAGAGCGTGATCGAGATCGCCAGGAACAGATCCAGCACGATCGCGGGCAGAGGCAGGATCAACACCACCAGGATGGTGAGGATGCCGAGCGCGAGCGCGATGTCGCCGCGCTTGAGGACGTTGACGATCTCGGTGAGGGAGGGGAGGCCGGGCCTCGCCCCGCCTACGCCCTGTCCCGCGGTGACATCGACCATGGTAGCTGCCTCTCCGCGCGATTGTCGCCCGCGCGCCCCAAACGTCTGCGCGGCGGCCGATGGGCCGCCGTTTCGAAAGTGAGGCACCGCACTGGCGTCCACGGGAGCTCCCGTTCTACGCGGCTGACGACACTCGACTCCACTGGGCAATTTTTGCCCGGTGTATGGTTAGCAAAGGGTTAATGATGGTGGGGAGAAGGGGCGAAACGGGTGTTTCGCCCCTCATTCCGGGGCGCGCGTCGAGCGAACCCGAGTGTTGCAGGCGATGGGGAGAAATGGATTCCGGGCTCGCGCCAAGCAAGAGGCGCGCCCCGGAATGACCTTGGGGCCCGCTACTTCGCCTTCTCGATCTTCGTCACTGTGTACCCCGCCGCCGCCTCCTCGGCTTCGAAGGTCACCTTGTCGCCGACCTTGACCTGCTTGAGCACCGCCGGATCCTTGACCCGGTAGACCATGGTCATGGGTTCATCCATGCCGAGGTTCTTGGCTGGCCCGTGCTTGAGCGTGATCTTTCCCGCGCCCTCGTCGATCTTCTTCACCTCGCCGTTGACGGACGCGGCTTGCGCGGGTGCGCCCACGGACAGGCCGAGCGCCAGTGTCAGGGCTGCGGTCATGCGGATGATCGGTTTCATGGTTCTCTCCATTGGTTATTTCACCGTGACGCGGCCGACCATGCCGTAGTCGCGGTGGTCGGGGATCAGGCAGGAAAATTCGAACGTGCCGGCCTTACTGAACTTCCAGAGGACCTCGGTCGTCTTGTTCGGCGCGAGTCGCACCCCGTTGGGCTCGTCGTGCTCCATGTGCGGATGCTTCTTCATCACCTCGGCGTGTGCGAGATTCTCTTTGGTGGTGGCGAGCAGGAATTCATGGTCCTCTTTGCCGACGTTGCGCAGCACGAAGCGGATCTGCTCGCCGCGTTTGACCTCGATCCTTGACGGTTCGTAGTTCATCTCGCTCATCGCAATCTCGATGACGCGCGCAGGTTTTTTTGGATCGCCTGGCTCGCCGGCCGAGAAGGATTCGTGGCCGTGATTTTCATGCGCGCGGCTGGGTGCAATCGAGAGCGCAGCCAGCGCCAGGGCCAGTTTGACCGTCTTCTTCATTGTCGTCTCCAGTTGGTGGTTCATCGAAACGTTCACATCTTCATCTTGTGCATCGGCGTCCCCGGCTGCCGTGCAGGTGCTGCCGCCGGTGAGGCGACCTCGTAGGCGACGGTGCCTTGCGGGAACTGGTAAGGCCCAGGATCGCGGTAATCGTCGCGCGCCATTCCCTCGCGGATCTTCATCACCGTGAACATGCCGCCCATCTCGATCGGGCCGAACTGCCCGGTGCCGGTCATCATCGGCAGCGTGTTGTCGGGCGCGGGCATCTCCATGTTGCCCATCGCCATGCCGGTCGAGCCCATCGCCATGCCATCCGGCGCGAGCTTGCCGACGGCCTTCGCGAGATCCTTGCGCGACACGCCGATCAGATTGCGCATGTCGTGGCCCATTGCGTTCATCGTGTGATGCGACTTGTGGCAGTGAAACGCCCAGTCGCCGGGATTGTCGGCGAGGACGTCGAACACGCGCACCGCGCCGACCGGCACGTCGGTGGTCGTCTCCGGATATTGCGCGCTCTCCGGAATCCAGCCGCCGTCGGTGCAGGTCACCGCAAAACTGTGGCCGTGCAGATGGATCGGATGGTTGGTCATGCTGAGATTGCCGATACGCACGCGCACCTTGTCGCCGAGCCTGACCGGGAGCGGATCGATGCCGGGAAACACGCGCGAATTCCAGGTCCACATGTTGAAGTCGGTCATCTCGTTGACCTTCGGCAGGTAGGTGCCGGGGTCGACGAGATAGGTGCTCATCACGAAGACGAAGTCGCGGTCGACGGGACGGAAATTCGGATCGCGCGGATGCACGATGACCATACCCATCATGCCCATCGCCATCTGCACCATCTCGTCGGAATGCGGGTGGTACATGAAGGTTCCGCTCTTCTTCATCTCGAATTCGTAGACGAAGGTCTTGCCGGGCGCGATGTGCGGCTGGTTCAGCCCGCCGACACCGTCCATGCCGCTCGGCACGATCATGCCGTGCCAGTGCACGGTGGTGTATTCGGGTAGTCTGTTGGTGACGAAGATGCGGACCTTGTCGCCCTTGACCGCCTCGATGGTCGGGCCTGGCGACTGGCCGTTATAGCCCCACAGGTTCACCTTCATGCCTTCGGCGAACTCGCGCACCACCGGCTCGGCGACAAGATGAAATTCCTTCCAGTCGCCGTTCATGCGGAACGGAAGGGTCCAGCCGTTCAGCGTGACGACGGGGCCGTAGTCCGGGCCGCTGGCCGGATGCAATGGCGGCTGCATCACCGCCTTATCCATATGCGGGGCTTCCGGAATGCTCGCGGCCTGGACTCGCCCTTGAATCGCGCTCGCGCTCACGAGCGCAGCAGTGCCCAAAAATCCTCGGCGGGAAAACATGTGCGCCTCCATCTCAGTGGCCGCCGTCGGCAGGTGCTGCCGCGGCGATGGTGGTCGGACTATCGCCGCCGGAAGCGGGCGAGCCGCCGCCATTGACGATAGTCTGCAACTCGGACTGCGCGAGGAAGTAGCTTTGCTTTGCGTCGATCGCCCCGCGCAGCGATGCCAGACGCTGCCGCGCTTCGGTCAGTAGCGCGAAGATATCGACCTGCATGCTGGAGAAACGGAGCTGCATCTCCTCGGTGATGATCTTGCGCAACGGCACGATCTCGCGCTGATAGTGGCTGGCGATGTCATAGGTCGATCGGTAGATGCGGTAAGCATCGCGCGCTTCGGAGCGGACGTTGACGGCGCGCTCGGTCAGCCGATTGAAGGCGAGGTTGTAGATCTCCGCCGCCTGCCGCACCCGCATCTCGCCGCCGTCAAAGATCGGAATCTGGAACTGTACGTCGAAGCCTCGCTCGCGGAACGGCGCGCCTTCCGGGTCCTGTGTGCGGCGGGAGATGCCGGCCAGATCGAGCAGCGTCACGAAGCGCGTCGCTTCGGTGAGGGTCAGCGCTCTGGCCAGCGCGGTCAGCTCGAGCCGCGCGATCTGCAAGTCGATGCGATGGCCGACGGCGTCGGCTTCGATGGATGGAAGCGCCAGCGGCCGGCGCGGCAATGGCGGCAGCTGGCTGGGCAGACGGAAGTCGAGGCCGTCATCCCACAGCCCCATCAGGCGCGCGAGCCTTTCCCGCCCACTCGTCGCGGCCTGACGTGCGGTGGCGAGATCGACGGTGGTCTCGGCGTAAAATACCTGCTCGCGCGCCTGGTCGAGCTTGTTGAGCGAACCGGTTTCGCCGAGCTTGACGGCGAGCTGCGCCGTCGATTCCGCCGTCGATTTCGCGTCCGTCAGCAGCACCACCATCTCGTTGGCCGCGACGGCCCTGACATGGGCGCGCCGCACATCGGCGGCGAGCCTGAGCGTCGCCACCGCCGCGCGTAGCTGCGCCTGCCGGAAACGCTCGCGTGCGATTTCGGATCGGAACGGCAGCGTTGCCAGCGCCAGGATGTCGCCGACCACCTGGCGTTCGATCTCGCTCGCGCCATTGCCGCTGATGCGCGAAACCGAGAACACCGGATTGGGCGGAAGGCTCTGTTCGACGAGGTCGGTTTCGGCCAGCGCCAGCTCGTTATAGGCGGCTTGAAGTCCCTTGTTGTTGAGGAGCGCGATCTGCACCGCCGCGTCCGTGCTCAGCGCGCGCGACAACAGCCGGCGGACGGTTCCGCTCGCCGCCTCCGCGCCCTCAGGCGACCGGACGAAGGCCACGTCCTTGTGGATGGTCTGGCTGGTCAGGTCCGAGACCGCGGACATGCCGCTGTCAGGCGAGAAGGCGGCGCAGCCGGCGAGACCGGGTGCGGAGAGGCCGAGCGCCGCCAGCAGCAGGCCGCGCGCAAAATGGTGTGCCATGGCGCGCTCCTACGGATGTTGCTTGGGCTGCGGCGCAACGCTGTCGTTGCGCTCGCGCCATGGTGCCGGTGTCGCGGGCCGCAGACTGGTGTAGGGCGCGATCGTCGAGCGATAGCCGACAGGCGCGACCTTGGCCGCTGGATCGGCCGGGTCGGCGCTGGCGAGCGGCACGGCGGCCGGCATGCAGCCGGACAGCGCCAGTCCCACCGCGGCCAGCAACGGCCATCTGAATCGAAAGTGTCGTCCACGCGCCGGGAATACGGCGGCGGATCTCGCCCCGAGAAGCGTAAGCATGAATCATCCCTGATCTGTCTGAGGACCACAGGCGTGCGCGCGCAGACGCGCGACGCCGCAAGTCGTGACGATGTTCAGGTCAGACGATGGGAGGGCGGTAGAGCAGGGGCGGCGCCTCGCTGTGCACGCGAATGGCGATCTCCGGGGCGCAAGTGGAGATTGGCTGGACCGGCTTTGCGATATCAGGCAGATCGGCCGGCAGCGCCGTCATGCACATCGTCCCGCAGCACGGGCCCGGCTTGCCTTTGCCGTCGTGATGATGCTGTGCGGGCGCATCCTGCGCAGCGGCGTGGTCATGACCGTGGCTCTTGGCATGATCATGCGCTGTGTTGCCCGCGTGAATATGGCTGGTTTGACGATGCGCCGGCACAAGATCGGCCAGCACGGCGTCATCGGTCAGGCATGGCGCCGCCGTGCCCAAGGCAAGTGCCGCGGCCGGCGCGACGACGCAGAACAGATAGGCGAGGGCAACCAGCCATCCCACCTTCATCCGTACTGATCGCGTCAACTGAAGCAACATGCGTCCGAAATACCTGTCGCGCGCCATGATGCACACGCAGATTGCAAATTAATGGCAAATCGCAATTTCGCCAAGCACTTCTTACCGCAGTGCACCGCGCATGCCCAATATCGCGGCACAATGCTTGACCGTGAGACGATCACCGAACATGTTCCGCGCGTGCACGCACCGAATCCAGGACAGAGACCGGCTTCTTTCACCCCTGACTCCCGTCAGGCCTGGGTGCGGCTCATTATTGTGCTTCTGATCGGCTCGATCGGCGCCGTCGGCATGTGGGCGGTCGTGGTCGTGATTCCCGTTGTACAGGCCGAGTTCGCCGCCACGCGCGGTGCGGTGTCGCTGGCCTTCACCCTCATGATGTTTGGCTTCGGGATCGGCGGCGTGATTGCCGGCAAGATCACCGACCGCTTCGGGATCGTGCCGGCGATGGCGATCAGTATCGCCTTTCTCGGCGTCGCCAATATGCTGGCCGGGCTCTCGACCATGCTCTGGCAGTTCGTCGCCGCCTACTTCCTGATCGGGCTCGGCACCTCGGCGACTTTCGCGCCGCTGATGGCGGAGGCTTCGCACTGGTTCGAGCGCTACCGCGGGCTGGCCGTGACCATCGTCGCCAGCGGCAATTACGTCGCCGGCACCATTTGGCCGCCCATCGTGAGCTTTGGCATGCAGAACTATGGCTGGCGCTACACCCATATCGGCATCGGCCTCGTCTGCGCCAGCCTGATGACGATACTTGTGCTGGTCCTGCGTTCGCAGATGGGTGACGACAAGGTCCGCAATCACGCCAACGCGGCGCCGCCGCGGGTCGACCTCAAGCTCTCGACCAACACGCTGACGATCCTGCTCTCGATCGCCTCCATCTCCTGCTGCGTGGCCATGGCGATGCCGCAGGTCCACATCGTCGCCTATTGCGGCGATCTCGGTTTTGGCGTGGCGCGGGGCGCGGAGATGCTGTCGCTGATGATGGCCTGCGGCATCGTCAGCCGGATCGGCTCGGGATATCTCGCCGACAAGATCGGCGGCATCCCCACGCTTCTGATCGGATCGGTGGCCCAGGGCTTCGCGCTGGTGTTTTATCTGTTCTTCGACAGTCTCACCTCGCTCTATCTGATCTCCGCGATGTTCGGCCTGTTCCAGGGCGGCATCGTGCCGAGCTACGCCATCATCGTGCGCGAGGCGATGCCGGCCAGCGAGGCGGCAACGCGCGTCGGCATCGTGATCTTCGCCTCGGTGTTCGGCATGTCCTTCGGCGGTTGGGTCTCCGGCGTCATCTTCGACGGCACCGGCTCCTACGCCGCGGCCTTCGCCAACGGCGTGGCATGGAATGCGCTCAATGTCGGGATCGTCGTGCTACTGCTGATCCGCTCGCGGATGAATTCGGTGAGGACCGGACCGGGCTTCGCGACCTAGACCGCCTGTCCCGCCTTCAACAGCGAGCAGCCGGTGATCTTGTAGCTGCCATCGCTCTGCTGCTCGAGCGTGTAAAGCACCTCCCAGGCTTCGCCATTGGCATCGACGATATGAACGCGCTGCGCGATCCGGTTGCCTTCGATCCTGCTCTCGCCGAACTCAAAACCCTTGTGCGATAGACCGGCGCGTAGCCGTTTTGCATCATGGACATGAAGATGTCCGGTGCGGGGAATATTTCCCTGATCGCCGGTGCGGCGTAGGAATAGGCAGCCGCCGAATCGTCGCGGACGAACGCCTGCTCCTGGGCGCGGATCACGCCCTGTGCCGCCGCGACATCGTCGGTCGCGCGTGCGGAAGTGCCACTTAGCAGCACAAATATCAGGACAAGGAGCGCACGCATGGCAAAACCTCGCTTGGTCGTCCCGGTCCAGCAAGGATATCGCCACGCGGATTTTCAGGCAAACGGCCTAGTGTGACAGCGGATCGAGGAAGGGGGTGTCGACCGCGCTGACATAGAAGATCACGACCCTGGTCTCGCCGCTCGTCCGATTGTAGCCGGTCATCGCCACGTTCGGCGGTTCCACCAGTGCCTCGCCGGCCTTCACCGTCAGCGGCGGCTTGCCCTCGAGCTCGAGTGTGAAGGCGCCTTCGAGCACGTAGACGGTCACCGGGAAGCGGTGGCTATGATAGGGCGTCTTGTCACCCGGCTTGAACGACGCGGTCATCACCCGCACGGACTGCTTCTCGTCCTTCGGTAGGCCTTCAACCACTTGGCCAAGCACCAGATTCGGTTTGGCGAGACCCTGTGCCCCGTGGTCCTGCGCGGCGGCTGCGGCCGACCATCCCAGAACGATTGCGGCGCTGAGAGCGAAACGGGGGCGCATCCGAAGTCTCCATTTGTAAGTCGTTGAAGATATCAGCCTAGGTGCCGCCGTTCGGGCGCGGGAGCCGCAACATTGCGGTCGGCGGCCGCAGAAGTGCATAATCCCTTTATGTTCGACTGGAACGACCTCAAATATCTCCTGGCGGTCGCGCGGCACGGCAGCACCATTGCCGCCGGCAAGGCGCTCGGCCTCAGCCAGTCGACCGTGCACCGGCGGCTCGAGGAGCTGGAGCGGCGGCTCGGCCGCGCTCTGGTGACGCGTCAGCCGAGCGGCTACCGCCTCACCGAATTCGGTCACATCATGCTGCCCTATGCCGAGCGGATCGAAGCCACCATCGACGACTTCCAGCGTCGGACGATCGACGCCGAGCAGGATATGAAGGGCGTGATCCGGGTCACCTGTCCCGAGCCGATCGTCGCCCGGCTCATCCAATCCGGTCTCGTCGGCGATTTTCACGCGCTGCATCCCTCGCTGCGCGTCGAATTCCTGATGAGCGACGGCTATCTCGACCTGTCGAAGGGCGAGGTCGATATCGCTTTTCGCTCGGGCGATACCGACGACGAGCTGGTCGGGCGCAAGATCGCCGAGTCGATCTGGGCGGTTTACGCCAGCCGCGACTATCTCGACCGGCACGGCAGCCCGGAGCGTGTCGAGGATCTCACGCGTCATTTGCTGGTCGGGCTGGACGAATCCCTTGCCAATCACCGCGCCGTCAAATGGCTGAAGGAGGTCGCGCCCAATGCCAAGATGGCTGCGCGCGTAAACAGCGTGCTTGGCCTCGTTTCTGCGATCAGGTCCGGCGTCGGCATCGGTCCGCTTCCCGTCGCGCTCGGCGATGCCGAAGCCGATCTCGTCCGCGTCCTTGGCCCGATTCCGGAATTGACGCGGAGCTGGCGCATCCTGACGCATCCCGATCTCCGGCGCGTGCCGCGGATCGCCGCCTTCTTCGACTTCATCGTGCTCCAGCGCGAGGCCCTGAAGCCGATTTTGACAGGGTGACGCTAGCGATTCCGCTTTGCGGACGGCTTTGCTGGTTTGGCGGAGCGCACTTTCGCTTTGGCTGCAGTCTGAATGCGCAGCCCATCGACGAACACGTCGAGCATCCGCAGCACCGAGGACTGCCAGCCGGGCTGGTCGTGCATGTAGCACATGCCGATCAGCGCCCGGAGCAGGTCTTCCGGGCTGATATCGGCGCGCATCTGGCCGGCCGCGACCGCGCGGTCGAGCAGCGAGCCGATCGCCTTGGTCAATCGGTCCGTCGAGAAGGCGGCGAGTTCCGACGAGCTCTGGAAGGTCAACGCCAGCGCGGCCGACATGCCCTTTTTCGTGGCAACGAATTCGACAGCGGAACGCAGCCAGCGGCGCAGAGCATCGACCGGATCCTTGGCACTTCGCAGATGCTCGACGAGCTCGCTGAGCTGCTCGACTTCGCGCCGGTACACCGCTTCGAACAGATCCTCGCGGGTCGGGAAGTGCCGATAGAGGGTACCGATGCCGACCCCTGCACGTTTCGCGACGGCCTCGAGGCTCGCCTCGGGCCCGCCCGCATTGAACACGGTTTTCGCTGCCTCAAGCACGCGCTCGCGATTGCGCACGGCATCGGCACGGGGTTTGCGGATCTGGTCGGCGTGGTCGTCCATGCCGGCAATGTAGATCACGAATTGGTTAGATTGAACCCTTGCAGGGCTGCATCGCGTTGTCTGCGCACGGGCTTTTGACGAATTCCAAATATTTTCTGATAGCCCTTGTGAAGCGGAGGGTGCCTCCGTATCTTTGGTCGCACGTTGGCTCGGATCACATTCGGGCGGCGCGGAATCGACGGCGGCCACGGCGGTGGCACGACGCGCGATCACTCATGTCCATATCTGATCGGAGCCTTGTATGAACCACTCCATCAGCCTCACCGTGAACGGTGCGCGGCGCGACTTCGTCCTCGACGATCCGCGCGTCACGCTGCTCGATCTGTTGCGTGAGCGCCTCCATCTCACCGGAACCAAGAAGGGATGCGACCGCGGCCAGTGCGGCGCGTGCACCATTCTCGTCGACGGCAAGCGCATCAACTCATGCCTCGCGCTCGCCATCAGCCATGACGGCGCCGATATCCTCACGATCGAAGGTGTCGCGCACGGCGACCAGCTTCATCCCGTACAAGCCGCCTTCATCGCCCATGATGGCTTCCAGTGCGGCTTCTGCACGCCCGGCCAGATCATGAGCGCGATCGGCATGATGCGCGAAGGCCAGGCCGGCAACGATCCCGAGCGGGTCCGCGAATGCATGAGCGGCAATCTCTGCCGCTGCGGCGCCTATGCCGGCATCGTCAATGCCGTGCTGGAGGCGCAAGAACGCATGGACGAAACCAATCAGAGGCGCTCCGCATGAAACCGTTCGATTATGTCAGGCCGGCCACGGTCGCGGAGGCCGTTGCCGCGGCCGCCCAGCCGGGCACCGTCTATCTTGCCGCCGGCACCAATCTGCTCGATCTGATGAAGGGGAATATCAGCCGCCCGGATCGCCTGGTTGATGTCACCCATCTCGGAGGGCTCGACCGCGTCGAGCATCTCGCCGACGGGGCGCTGCGCATCGGCGCGCTCGTGCGCAATGCCGATCTGGCGCATGATGCCGAATTCGCAAGGTCCTATCCTGCGGTGGCAGAAGCGCTGCTCTCCGGTGCCTCCGCGCAACTGCGCAACGCCGCGACGGTCGGTGGCAATCTGTTGCAGCGGACGCGCTGCGCCTACTTCTACGACACCGCCAGCCGCTGCAACAAGCGCGAGGCCGGCAGCGGTTGCGACGCCCGCGATGGCGAGAACCGAACGCACGCCGTGCTCGGCTGGAGCGACAGCTGCATCGCCACGCATCCTTCCGATTTCTGCGTTCCGCTTGTCGCACTTGATGCGGTCGTCGAGATCGAGGGCAGTAACGGCCGCCGCGAAATCGCACTTGACAAATTGCATCGCTTGCCCGGCGATACACCGGCGCGCGACTGCACGCTCGAGCCCGGCGACCTCATCGTCGCGGTGCGTCTGCCGCCTGCAGCACGCGGCTTCGCCGCGCATGCGCGCTATCTCAAGGTTCGCGAGCGCACGTCCTATGCCTTTGCCGTCGTCTCGGCCGCTGCTGCGTTGCAGATCGAGAATGGCAAGATCAAGCAGGCGCGGCTCGCGCTCGGTGGCGTCGCCGCAAAGCCGTGGCGCGCCCGCGCCGCAGAAGACGTGCTCAGGGACGTTGCGCCGACGGCAGATGTCTTCCAGGAAGCCGCCTGGCGTGGGCTCGGTGACGCCAAGCCGTCCGGCGACAATGCCTTTAAGATCGAACTCGCGCGCCGCATCGTCGTGCGCGCGCTGACACTCGCCGCGGCCGGTACACCGGCGCGCCTGCCGGCGCTGCCGGCCTCTCCCTTTGCCTCGACCTCCGGAGCCATCCATGCCTGAGCTCAACCTCACCAGCGCGCCTGCCCATCTGCGCCACGGCTCGAATATCGGCCAGCCGCTGACCCGCCGCGACGGAATCCTCAAGGTCAAGGGGCAGGCGACCTACGCTGCCGATAATCATCCGCCCGGCATGCTGTTTGCGGTGCTAGCCGTCTCCAGCATCGCCCGCGGCCGCGTGACCTCGCTCGATGTCACTGCAGCCAAGCGCCATCCCGGCGTCGTCGATGTCATGACATCAGACCACAAGCCGCCGCTTGCGATCGATCCTGAGATCAAGACCAATCCGTTCGTGTTCCGGATGGAAGCGTTGCAAAGCGCCGAGGTCCGCTACGCCAACCAGCCGATCGCCGTGGTGATCGCGGAAACGCTGGAGGCGGCGACGGAAGGCGCGGTGTTGCTGGCACCGCACTACGAGACGCTGCCCGCGCTGATCGGGCTCGACGCCGGCGACAGCTTTGTGCCGCCGGTGGTCGGTGTCGGCAATCCGACCGAAAATCACCGCGGCGATGTCGAGGCGGGCCTTGCTTTGGCCGAGAAACGGATCGAGGCCGTTTACGAGACGCCGCCGCAGTATCACAACGCGATGGAGCCGCATGCGATCGTCGCCGCGTGGGACGGCGACAAGCTGTCGGTCGACATGCCGACGCAGGGTCTGTTCCTGTCGCGCGCCCGCATCGCCGAACTGTTCGGCATCGCGCCGGACAAGATCCTTATCCGCAGTCCGTTCCTCGGCGGCGGCTTCGGCTCCAAGGGGCTGATGTCCGGCCCGCCGACGCTCGGCATCATGGCGGCAAAGCTTGTCGGCCGACCGGTCAAGCTCGTGCTGCGCCGCGAGCAGATGTATGGGCCGGTCGGCCATCGTGCGCCGACGCGCCAGCGGCTGCGCATGGGTACCGACGGCGCCGGACGCCTGACCGCGCTCGATCACCATGCCAGGACCGTATCGAGCACATTTGACGACTTCTACGAGCCGGCTGCCGACGCCTCGCACACACTTTATGCGGCTCCGGCGATCCGCACCTCGCATGACGCCGTGCGCGTCAATACCGGCACGCCGCTGTTCATGCGGGCGCCGGGCGAAGCGACGGGCTCGATTGCGCTGGAGAGCGCGATCGACGAGATGGCCTGGGTCTGCGGCATCGATCCGCTCGCCTTCCGCCTGAAGAATTATGCTGAAGTCGAGCCGATCACCGGAAAGCCGTTTTCTTCGAAGGCGCTGCGCGCCTGCTACGAGCAGGGTGCGGCGCGCTTTGGCTGGGCGAAGCGGCCGCTGCAGCCGCGGCAGATACGTGATGATGCCGGGCTTTTGGTCGGCTGGGGCATGGGTACCGCGACCTTCCCGGCACTGATGTTCCAGGCCGAAGCACGCGCGGCGATCCGCCGTGACGGCACGGGTGTGATGGAGATCGGCGCGCATGACATGGGACAGGGCGCCTGGACCGCGCTGGCCCAGATCGCGGCCGACGGGCTCGGGCTCGACATCGATCGGGTGGAGTTCAAGGCCGGCACATCGGACTTGCCCGATGCGGGCATTGCCGGCGGCTCTGCACATACCGCGACCGCCGGTGCTGCGATCCACAGCGCCGGCGCCGCCGTCATCGCCAAGCTCGCTGATCTCGCCACGGGCGACGAGCGCTCGCCCTTGTTCGGCGCCGGCAATGCCGGCGTGATCGCGCGCGGCGGAAAGCTCTTCCGCCGCGACGACGAGAGCCGCGGCGAGAGCTACACCGAGATCCTTGCGCGCGCCGGGCTCGCCGAGGTCGAAGCCCGCGGCACCGGCGCGCCAAATCCGGCAGCGATGGAGGAATATGCCATGCATGCCCATGGCGCGGTGTTTGCGGAATTGAAGGTCGATCCCGAGCTCGGCCAGGTCCGCGTCACCCGCATGGTCGGTGCCTTCGCCGCCGGGCGTATCGTCAATCCGCATCTGGTGAAGAGCCAGCTGTTCGGCGGCATGATTTGGGGCGTGTCGTTCGCGCTGCACGAGGAGGCCATCACCGACCGGCGCAGCGGCCGGATCATGAATGCTAATCTCGCCGAGTACCACATCCCGGTGAATGCCGACGTGCCGCCGCTCGACGTGATCACGATCGAGGAGCACGATCCGCACGTCAATGCGCTCGGCATCAAGGGCGTCGGCGAGATCGGCATTACCGGCAGCGCCGGCGCCGTCGCCAATGCGGTCTGGCATGCGACCGGCGTGCGCGTCCGCCGCTTTCCGATCCGGATCGAGGAGCTGTTGACACAGCTCTGACACTTCCGGCCTGCCGCCGCTTCAAAACGTCGGCGGCGTGCAGGCCGAGATCACCTCGCACGCTTTGCCGCCGACGCAGCGGAAGCGGTGCGGGCGGCGGCTCTCGAAGTAATAGGCATCGCCGGAGTTGAGGATGCGCCGCTCGTCCTCGACGGTGACCTCGAGCTTGCCGGTGATCACGATGCCGCCTTCCTCGCCCTCATGCACCAGATGAACGCGCCCGGTATCGCTGCCGGGCTCGTAACGCTCTTTCAGGATCTGGAGGCTGCGGCCGAACAGATTGTCGCCGATCTGGCGGTAGGAGATCGGCTTCTTGCCGACCTCGGTCAGTTCCTCGGCGCGGTAGAAGATCTTGCGCCGCGTCTCCGGCTCCAGCGCGAAGAATTCGGCAAGCCCCATCGGGATGCCGTCGAGGATGCGCTTGAGCGCGCCGACCGACGGATTCATCTGGTTGGATTCGATCAGCGAAATCGTCGAATTAGTGACGCCGGCGCGCTTGGCAAGCTCGCGCTGCGACAGCTTCTGGCGCGTCCGGATGAATCGCAGCCGCCCACCGATGTCGACGCTCATGCCCAGTCCCTGTTGCAGGTGTTGCGGATCGCGCAAATATGGACCGGCAGCCCCAGTAAGATCAATGGGTTGCTGGCAGACAGAAAAGGACTTGTTGTGCTTTTGAAGGCGTGGTTCGGCTAATGGGTCAGCAAAGGAGCGTGGCCCGTGACCCTTCATCAGATTCCGAACACCATCAAGACCGATTCGTTCTGGATGCCGTTCACGGCCAACCGGCAGTTCAAGAAAGCGCCGCGGCTGTTCTCCTCGGCCGAAGGCATGCACTACACCACCGTCGACGGCCGCAAGGTGATCGACGGCTCCGCCGGCCTCTGGTGCGTCAATGCCGGCCACGGCCGCAAGCAGATCGCCGCCGCGGTCGAGCGGCAGCTGATGACGCTGGACTTCGCGCCGTCGTTCCAGATGGGCCATCCGCTGGCCTTCGACTTCGCCGAGCGGCTCGCCGAGATCGCGCCGAAGGGCCTCGACCGCATTTTCTTCACCAATTCCGGCTCCGAGTCGGTCGATACCGCGCTGAAGATCGCGCTCGCCTATCACCGCGCCAACGGCCAGTCGAGCCGCACCCGCCTGATCGGCCGCGAGCGCGGTTATCACGGTGTCGGCTTCGGCGGCACGTCGGTCGGCGGCATGGTTGCCAACCGTCGCGCCTTCGCGACCCTCCTGCCGGGCGTCGATCATATCCGCCACACCCATGATCTCACCCGCAACGCCTTTGCCAAGGATCAGCCGGAGCACGGCGCCGAGCTCGCCGACGATCTCGAGCGTCTCGTCGCTCTGCATGGCGCCGAGACCATCGCCGCCGTCATCGTCGAGCCGGTGCCGGGGTCGACCGCGGTGCTGCCGCCGCCGAAGGGATATCTCCAGCGCCTGCGCGAAATTTGCGACAAGCACGGCATCCTTCTGATCTTCGATGAGGTCATCACCGGCTTTGGCCGCCTCGGCACGCCGTTCGCCGCCAACTTCTTCGGCGTTACGCCGGACCTGATGACGACCGCGAAGGGCATCACCAACGGCACCGTGCCCTGCGGCGCAGTGTTCGCGAGCCGCAAGGTGCACGACGGCCTGATGGTCGGCCCGGAAAACCAGATGGAGCTGTTCCACGGCTACACCTATTCGGCGCATCCGGTGGCCTGCGCGGCCGGCATCGCCACGCTCGACATCTACAAGGACGAAGGCCTGCTCACGCGCGGTGGATCGATCGCCGACTACTGGCGCGATGCGCTGCATTCGCTGAAGGGCCTGCCCAATGTCATCGACATCCGCAATTGCGGGCTGATGGGCGCGGTCGAGCTGTCGCCGCGCGACGGCGCGGTCGGTGCGCGTGGTTATGACGTCATGGTCGACTGCTTCAATCGCGGGCTGTACTTCCGCATGAGCGGCGACTCCTTTGCGCTGTCGCCGCCGCTCATCGTCGAGAAGAGCCACATCGACGACATCGTGTCGATCCTCGGCGACGCAATCAAGCGGGTGGCCTGATAATTGCTCTCGCCGTTGCGAGTTGTTTCCTGGCAGCGGCGAGCGTGATGCCGCGGGAGTTTGACCAAGCGTGAAAGTTCTGATCCTCGGCAGCGGTGTCATCGGTGTCACCTCTGCCTACTACCTCGCGCGTGCCGGCCATGAGGTGACGGTCGTCGATCGTCAGCCGGAGCCGGCGCTGGAGACCTCTTTCGCCAATGCCGGCGAGGTCTCGCCCGGCTATTCCTCGCCCTGGGCCGGCCCCGGCGTGCCGGTCAAGGCGATCAAATGGCTTCTGATGAAGCACGGTCCGCTGGTGATCCGGCCGAAGCTCGATCCCGTGATGTGGGTCTGGCTGCTCAGGATGCTGCGCAACTGCACGAGCGAGCGCTACGCCGTCAACAAGAGCCGGATGATTCCGATTGCGGAGTACAGCCGCGATTGCCTGCGCGATCTGCGCCGCGACATCGGCATCCAGTATGACGAGCGTTCGCAGGGCACGCTCCAGCTGTTCCGCTACCAGTCGCAGCTCGACGGCACCGCTGAGGACATCGCCGTCCTCAAGCAATATGGCGTGCCGTACGAGGTGCTGAGCCGCGAGGGCTGCATCGCGGCCGAGCCGGCGCTCGCCGGCGTCAAAGGGAAATTCGCCGGCGGACTTCGTTTGCCGCAGGACGAGACCGGCGATTGCCATATGTTCACGCAGGCGCTGGCCAAGCACGCCCAGGCGCTCGGCGTCCGATTCATGTTCAACACCGGCATCGACCGCATCGTCACGGATGGCACGCGCGTCAGCGGTGTTGCGACCAGCGCCGGCCTGTTGCACGCCGACGCCTACGTCCTTGCGCTCGGAAGCTGGTCGTCGCGCCTGGTTGCGCCGCTCGGTATTTCGCTGCCGGTCTATCCGGTCAAGGGCTATTCGATCACGGTGCCGATCAAGGACGCCTCAGGCGCGCCGGAATCCACCGTGATGGACGAGAGCTACAAGGTCGCGATCACGCGCCTCGGGAATCGCATCCGCGTCGGCGGCACCGCCGAGATCTCCGGCTATTCCGGCAAGCTCTACGACGCGCGCCGCGCCACGCTCGATCACTCGCTGACCGACCTGTTCCCGCGCGGCGGCGATCTTGCCAAGGCCACGTTCTGGAGCGGCCTGCGCCCGATGACGCCGGACGGCCCTCCCGTGATCGGCGCGACGAAGTACGCCAATCTCCACCTCAACACCGGCCACGGCACGCTCGGCTGGACCATGTCCTGCGGCTCCGGCCGCGTGCTCGCCGACATGCTGTCGGGCAAGAAGCCGGACATCGATGTCAGTGCGTTGACGGTGGATCGGTACGCACACCGGTTCGGCTAAGACTCTATCCTCTCGTCATTGCGAGGAGCGCCCTTGCGACGAAGCAATCCAGAGTGTCTCCGCAGAGGGATTCTGGATTGCTTGTGCGCCAGGCAAGCTGGCGCGGTCCAACCGGTGGAAGTCCGGTCCGGGTAAGCCGTAGCGGGCGCCCGGTAGTGAGTGTTGCGGTGTCGTCGGCGACGGCGGCAGCGAAGCGTACACAACGATGCTGTGGGGTGGCTATTGAGCCGCGAAAGACAGAAACTCGCAGAGGCCGAGGCGGTAAGCAACGTCGAAGGCAACATGTGCGGTCCCGTTATGCGAGGGGCTGACGCTCTGCCGTGGTCGAAGACCCCATCACGCAGTAAGGGACCGCGCCGGAACCTGGGAGGTCCCGCATTCGACCGCAGGCGGCATGCGCCTTCGGTCCGCATCGGGAAGGCGAGGAGCCGAAGCCGATGACGAACGAACGCGGGAAGTCGGACGCGGCCATAGTAGCGGCGAAGCCGGCGAACGAGGCAGAGCGATCTGCGAAAGGAGCTGGTGGAGCGAAGGGCCGCGACCAAGGGGAATGCGGACCAGCAAAGCACGTCCCGGACGCCGAGCCGGACAAGCGTGACACAGGCGCTGGAGCGCATACGACGAACTGCAAGGGAAAGGAAGAAGGAGAGGTTCACCGCGCTGCTTCACCACATCGATCCCGACCTGCTCGAGGCGGAGTTCTTCGCGTTGAAGAAGCATGCCGCGCCGGGCACGGACGGGGTGACGTGGCGGGACTATGAGCAAGATCTCAAGGCCAACCTTGAGGATCTGCATGCCCGTGTCCACCGGGGAGCGTACCGGCCGCAGCCGTCGCGGCGGGTCTACATCCCAAAGCCGGACGGACGGCAGCGCCCGCTGGCGATCGCGGCCCTCGAGGACAAGATCGTGCAGCGGGCAACGGCTGTG
>NZ_JADPKQ010000531.1:0-625 GCF_023074015.1 Bradyrhizobium sp. 142 | reverse complement strand
GCCAGCTCGACAGGCTCAGTTCGATAACGGCGATCAGCGTGCCGTCCGGATCGAGGGGGCTCGGGGATCGGCTCAGATCGTTCAATTTCTGCATGGGGCGCTCCATCGGTTCACATCAGCAACGATGGATGCAATATCCTCGCCGCCGCCCCATAGCATCTCCCTTGGAGGCTTGCGGACGCCGGCCCCGTGCGCACCGCCCCACCGTCATGGGGCCGGCATCCGAAAAGCTTCACATAAGCGGAAGAACTGTTCAGTAGCATAGTGCGGCTTCCTGTCCGTGAGCAGACGCCTTAACATCAAGGCATCTAGCCTTGTTTGCACCGTGCATAGAGCAGTGGTCGTAGTGTCAGTCGCACCAGGCTTTGCATCCTTACTGGAGACCTGCGCCGGAAGGGGGTAGATAGGTAATGCCATACTTCGCGTAGATCTGCGCTGGTATCCGCTGCTCGACCACTTGTGACACCGCAGCATCCACGGCTGCAAGCAGCGCATCGTCCGCTCGGCGAAGCCCAACTGAAACACCCCAGCGCAGTGCCGGTTCTGGCTCGTATCCGTCGGGTATCCTTACTGCCGTGCTGGGGTGTTCGTGCCGATACCAGCCGACAATCACGGGGTTTGTGGC